>JBFXGQ010000299.1:0-6085 GCA_050177915.1 Pseudodonghicola sp.
CGCCGCGTGCCGGTCTCCAGATCGACCTCATAGGCCACCGGCTGGCGCGCGGCGCGGGCGGCGACCAGTTCGGCCAGCAGATCCTCGGGCAGCGCGCTGCCCACCGGCTCCACCAGCACCCGGATGGTGCCGCCGCAGGCCAGCCCCACGGCGAAGGCGTCGCCGTCGCTGACCCCGAAGGTCAGCAGCCGGTGTTCGCCCGCCTCCAGCGCCTCCTGCGCCTCGACGATCACCGCCCCCTCGACGCAGCCGCCGGAGACCGAGCCTTCGATCCGGCCGTCGCCGGAGATCGCCAGCTGCGCCCCCACCCGGCGCGGCGCGCTGCCCCAGGTCTCCACCACCGTGGCGAGGATGGCGCCGGCACCCTCGCGGTGCCAGGCAAGGGCGGTTTCGGGAATATGGTCGAACTCTGTGCTCATGGTCGCTCCGTGATGCGGGCCTGGAAACAGTTGTTGCGGGCCGAGCGCACGTCAACATAGGCGATCCGCGGGTCCGCCAGCAAGGTGGCGGCATAGGCCGGCAGCTCGGCCGCGGGCACCACCCGGCCGGTGCCGTAGACGATGCGGCCGTTGGCGCCGTAGCCCTTGAGCAGATAGTCCGGCGCCGTGGTCAGGATCTGCGGCACGGCTTCGCCATCGTAAGGCGCGCAATCCCCGGCGCAGAGGAAGATCGGCCCGGTCTCGGCATAGGGCTGCAGCGCCGGGAAGGGCCGCGCGGCGAGGATCAGCATCGGCGCGCCTTCGGGGATGTGCTGCAGGCAGTGGCGGCAGGGGTTGCCGGCGCCGTCAGAGACCGCGCGTTCGGCGGGCTGACCATAGGCATCGGGGCCGCCGGCGCGGACCGAGGCGACGAAGGCGCTGTCGTAGGGGTGAAATTGCAGGCGCATTGCAGGCTCCTTTCTGCGTGATGGAGGCAGCAAGGGTTAGGCCCTGCGGCGGCCTGCCGGCGACCCGGTTCCTGCGGTTAGCGATGTGGGGAAATGCAAAAGCCCCCGGAGGGGAGCATAAGCGGCCCGGCAGGAACACGGGAACCGGGCCGCTTGCGCGTGACCGGACGCGCCGGCCACTTCCCGGGGCCCGCCAGCCCCGGAACCTTGTGATCTCGTTACGCCGCCGGCTGATGCAGGCCCGCGGGCTGGCCTGCAAGACGTTCCGGCAGGGCGAAGGCCAGCGCGATGAAGCCGCCGACAAAGGCCGCGGCGTCGCGTTTCGCCGGACTGTCGCCGAAATTGACCCGCCACGGCGCCGGACTGCTGCGCGCGGCCTTATCCAGCCCGCCGCGCGCCACGGTCGAGGCAAAGCCGCCCAGCACCATGGCGAGGACGAAGCTGCAGTTCAGCGGATCGACGACCTCCCCGGCGTATTTGCCGCCGGATTTCGCCAGATAGGCGTTGGTCGAGGTATAGCCCTCGGCCGTCTGCGTCACCGGTTCGGCGTTCGTCGCGTCGCCGAGAATCCCGTCGAGAATGACGAATTGGGCAGAGACGCCGATCGGCTTGACCAGCAGCACGGCGGCGAAGAACACCAGCCCCAGCAGCACCCCTCCCGTTTTCCCGCTGAGCGTCATGTCTCTCGCCTTTTGCAGCACGCGTCTTGCGATCAGGATAGGACTCACATTCCAAATGCGGAATGATTTAGATCAAATGGGCCGGGGCGCGGTCGGCGGCCCATTTCCGGGCGCCGCGCCCGCCGCGTGGCGGAGCGGGGGACGTGCGACCGGGCCAACCGGGCCGGCCTCAAAACCCCGCCATCAGCCGCGCCTTCTCGCCCGGGTCGTCGGGGCGCGAGATCGCGGCGGCCAGATCCTCCAGCGCGGCGATGTTGTGGCCGGCGCGAAAGCTGTCGACATGCGGCAGCATGGCGGCGATGCCGCGGGCCTTGGGCGCGAAGCCCTCCCAGCGCAGCAGCGGGTTGAGCCAGATCAGCTTGCGGGCGGAGAGCTGCAGCCGCTCCATCTCGCGTGCCAGCTGCTCCGGATCGTCGCGGTCGAGCCCGTCGGTGATCAAGAGCACCACCGCCCCCTGCCCCATCACCCGGCGCGACCAGTCGCGGTTGAACTGATGCAGGCAGGCGCCGATCCTGGTGCCGCCCTCCCAATCCTGCGCCTCGGCCCCGGCGGCGGCCAGCGCCGCGTCGACATCGCGCTGGCGCAGATGGCGGGTGATATTGGTGAGCCGGGTGCCGAAGGTGAAGGCATGCACCCCGGCCCAGCCCTGCCCCTTGGCGTTCGACACCGCATGCAGGAAATGCAGCACCATGCGGCTGTACTGGCTCATCGAGCCGGAGATGTCGCAGAGCACCACCAGATTGGGCCAGCGCGGCCGCGGCTCGACCCGGTAGAGATCGCGCATCTCGCCGCCCCGCCGCATCGCCGCGCGCAAGGAGCGGCGCAGGTCATAGCGGCGGCCCGTATGGCTCGGCTGCGCCCGGCGCGAGGCGATCGGCATCACCGGCAGGGTGAGCCGGGCCAGCATCCGCTTGGCCCGGGCGATCTCCTCGGTGCTCATCTGCTCGAAATCGAGGCTGCGCAGCCGCTCCTCGCCGGACATGGTGCGGGAGGCGTCGATCTCGATCTGCACCTCCTCCTCGCCCTCGGGCTCAGCGATCTCGGGCGGATCGGCCTGGGCGCCGTCGAGCAGCGCCTCGGCCGCGCGCTTCTCGGCCGCCTGCGCCACCCGCTCCTCCTGCACGCCGCGCACCGCGGGCAGCATCATCGCCATCATGTGTTCCATATAGCGCGGATCGCGCCAGTAGAGCCGGAACACCTGGGCGAAAACGGTCGCCTGCTCGGGGCGCGACACGAAACAGGCGCGCAGGGTGTAGAAGAAATCGGGTTTCGAGGTGAAGCCCGCAACCTCGACCGCGCGGATGGCGTCGATCACCCGCCCCGGCCCGATCGGCAGCCCGGCCTTGCGCAGGGCGCGGGCGAACCAGACGATGTTATGGCTGAGCTTGGGGTTATCGGGGATGTCGAGCGGCGGGTATTCAGGCATGACCGTTTGCCCCCGCCGCGACCGACTGCGCCCGGCCCTTCTGTCGGAGCGGGGGTTTTGCACCCCCGCACCCCCGCAGGATATTTTCCGCCAGAAAAAGGGCCATCGGCCTCATGCCGGCGCCAGTTCGGCGCGCACCTCGTCGAGGAGGCGTTTGGCCTCCGATCCCTGGATGCGCTGGATGTCGTCCTGGTATTTCAGGATCGCCCCCAGCGTGTCGGCGATGACCTGCGGGCTGAGCGAGATCACGTCCAGCGCCAGCAGGCATTTGGCCCAGTCGATGGTCTCGGCGACGCCGGGTTTCTTGAACAGATCCTCGGTGCGCAGCTTCTGCACGAAGGCCACCACCTCGCGGCTGAGCGCCTCGGCCGCCTCGGGCGCGCGGGCGTGCAGGATCTCGATCTCGCGGTCGAAATCGGGGTAGTCGACCCAGTGGTAGAGGCAGCGGCGCTTGAGCGCGTCATGCACCTCCCGCGTGCGGTTGGAGGTGAGGATCACGATCGGCGGCTCCGGCGCGGTGATGGTGCCGAGCTCGGGGATGGTGACCTGATAGTCCGAGAGCGCCTCGAGCAGAAACGCCTCGAAGGGCTCGTCCGTGCGGTCGATCTCGTCGATCAGCAGCACCGGCGCGCCGTGTTCGTCCGGGCGCATCGCCTGCAACAGCGGCCGTTCGATCAGGTAATCGGCGCCGAACAGCTCCTGCTGCAGCAGGTCGCGGTCGGCGTTGCCCTCGGCCTCCGCCGTGCGGATGGCGATCATCTGGGCCGGGAAATTCCATTCGTAGACGGCGCTGGACGCATCCAGCCCCTCGTAGCATTGCAGCCGGATCAGCCGGCGGTTCAGCCCGCGGGCCAGCGCCTTGGCGATCTCGGTCTTGCCGGTGCCGGCCTCGCCCTCCAGAAACAGCGGCCGGCCCAGTTTCAGCGCCAGATAGGCGACGGTGCCCAGCGCCCGGTCGCAGACATAGTCCTGCCCCGCCAGCAGCGCCTGA
This sequence comes from Pseudodonghicola sp., assembly GCA_050177915.1. Classification (GTDB taxonomy): domain Bacteria; phylum Pseudomonadota; class Alphaproteobacteria; order Rhodobacterales; family Rhodobacteraceae; genus Pseudodonghicola. The sequence goes on from JBFXGQ010000299.1 coordinate 3,984, forward strand.
ACCTCGTCGATGGAATTGGGTATCTGCATGGCTCGTCTCCCTCCGCCCAAAGAGGTCACGAGATCGGTCGCGGGTCAAGCCGGGCGTGTTGACGCCCCCGGCCCAAGCTGCGATTGTTCGCACAACAACAATCAGTGGGCGGCGCGGCAGATCCGCGCCTGCCATGGCGAGTTTGGGCAGGGGCGGCAGGCCCGGTGACACCCGGGAGCCCGGCCGTGAAAAGGAGGCAACATGCGGATCACCGCGGTGACCTGCGTGAAAAACGAAGGGCCGTTCCTGCTGGAATGGATCGCGTTCAACCGGCTGATCGGGATCACCGATCACCTGTTCTATTCCAACGATTGTTCGGACGGCACCGACCGGCTGCTGGATGCGCTGGCGGCGCGCGGTCTGGTCACCCATCTGCCGAACCCGGCGCAGGGGCGCAATTACCAGATGGAGGCGCTGAAACACGCCGGCCGCCTGCCGCTGGTACGCGAGGCGGACTGGGTCTGGATCGCCGATGTCGACGAGTTTCTGAACATCCATGTGGGCGATCACACCCTGCCGGCGCTGATCGCGGCCTGCGGCGATCCGCAGGCGATCTCGGTCACCTTCCAGTTCTTCGCCAATGACGGCATCGAGGCGTTCGAGGACCTGCCGGTGATCGAACAATTCACCCGCAGCCACAACCCGGACATCTGGTGCGATCAGACCGCGCAGGAGGTCAAGACGCTGATCCGGCGCGATTTCCCGCTGCAATATTACGGCGCCCACCGGCCGTTCTTCAAGAAGGGGCTGGCGAAGGACAAGCGCCCGGTCTGGACCGACGGCTCGGGCCGGCCGGTGCCGCACAAGTTCCTGGTCACCGCCAACCCCAGCCGCATCCGCAAGTTCCCCGCAAGGGGCGCGCGCGCGCTTGCCACGCTGAACCACTATGCGCTGCGCTCGCTCGACAGCTATCTGGTCAAGAACGACCGCGGCGACGTCAACCGTGAACACCGTGCCTTCGACGACACCTATTGGCGCGAACGCAACGATCCCGCCTGGGAGGATATCAGCATCCACCGCTACCTGCCCGCCCTGCGCGATGCCCTCGCCGACCTGAAGGCCGACCCCGAGATCGGCGCCCTGCATGACGCGGCGGTGGCGCTGCACCGCGCCAAGCGGGACGAGCTGCTGGCCCAGCCCGCCTATCGCGAGATGCAGGCGCAGCTGCGCGCCGCGCCGACCCTGCCGCCGCAGGAAGAGGCGCTGCTGAAGCGGCTGGGGATCGGCTGATGCGCATCTACCTGCATATCGGCCCGCAGATCATGGGCGCCGCGCGGCTGCAACAGCAGCTGGACCAGCATCGCACCGCCTTGAAGGCGCAGGGCGTCCTGCTGCCGCGCGCACCGGGGTCGCGGAACCACACCCGGCTCTATATGGCGGTGAGCGATCCGGACCATATCGACCCGCTGCGCTTCAACCGCGGCTTCATCCCGCCGCAGAAGCAGAAGACGCTTTACGACATGCTGGCGCGCACCCTGGCCGAGGATGTGGCGAAGGAGCGGCCGCAGGCGATGATCCTGAGCGCGGCGCAGCTGGGCAGCTCGCTGCACCGGACGTCCGAACTGGAGCGGCTGCGCGATCTGCTCAGCCCGCTCTCCGACGATATCCGCATCGTCGCCCATGTCGAGGAACCCGCCCGCGCGCTGGCCCGCGCCTATTCCGGCCAGGTGATGGAGGGGCGCGCCGCGCCGCTCGACCGCGAGCTGGAGATGGCGGCCTCCGCGGACAACTGGTGGCAGGCGAGCCTGGCCGCCGCCCCCCGCCCCGATCCCGCCGGCGGCCAGTTCCTGGAAACCCAGGCGCCGCCGTTCTGGCTGGACTACACCGCGCTGGTGGCCTTCTGGGAGGCGACCTTCGGCGCCGGCAGCGTGACGCTGCGCCCCTATGAGGCCGCCCGCTTCCACGGGCCGGAGGTGATGGAGGAGATCCGCGCGGCCTTCGGGCTGGCCGAGGCGCCCGGCGTGGCCGAGGCCGTGCCGGTGCCGCCCGAGCCCTCCGCCGCCTGGCTGGCGCGCGCGCGGCAGCTCAACGCGCTGCTGCTGAAGGTGCTGGAGCATCGCCAGCGCATCCTG
>JBFXGQ010000300.1:0-6082 GCA_050177915.1 Pseudodonghicola sp.
GCCCAGCCGCGCGGTGGCCTCGCCCAGGTGCCGCCCCGCGGCCTGCAGGTTATGTGCTGTCCAGGACAGCGGATTTCCGATTGTATGTGTCATCCTCGCCTCCTCCGTGGCGTGCCTGAGACGCCGCAGAGCCGGACCGGCCCATGTCGCCTCCCACAGGGGTGGGGCCGGACCGGCCAGCGACATCGCTGCCAGTCTAGCACAGTTTTGCCGCCCGCGCGCTCACGCCTTCGGGAGGGGGCGTGCCGGAGGCATGGACAAGCCCCGCGATTCGCGCATGATCGGTGTTCCGCCGCGCCTGCGGCCGATTGGGGAGACACCGGAGATGACCGAGACCGCGCGCACAGTGATATTCGACACGCCCGGAGGCCCCGAGGTGATGCGGATCGAGGACCGTCCGCTGGGCGCCCCCGGCCCCGGCGAGGTGCGCATCCGGCATCGCGCCGTCGGGTTGAATTTCATCGACACCTATCAGCGCTCGGGCCTCTATCCGCTGAGCCTGCCGCATCCTTTGGGGATGGAGGCCGCCGGGGTGATCGAGGCGGTGGGCGAGGGCGTCAGCCATCTGAAACCCGGCGACCGCGCCGCCTATGCCGCCCAGCCGCCCGGCGCCTATGCCGAGGCGCGGGTGATGCCGGCGGCGCAGGTCTGCCCGCTGCCCGGGCCGATCAGCTTCGAACAGGGCGCGGCGATGATGCTCAAGGGGCTGACGGTGGAATATCTGTTCCATCGCACCACGCCGCTCAAGCGCGGCGATACCGTGCTGTTCCATGCCGCTGCCGGCGGTGTCGGGCTGATCGCCTGCCAATGGGCGCGGTCCGAGGGGATCACCCTGATCGGCACCGCCGGGTCCGAGGCCAAGTGCCGGCTGGCGCTGGATCACGGCGCCGCCCATTGCATCAACTATCGCAGCGACGATTTCGTCGAACGGGTGCGCGAGCTGACCGGCGGCGCGGGCGTCGACGTGGTGATGGATTCGGTGGGCAAGGACACCTTCGAGGGCTCGCTCGATTGCCTGAAGCCGCTGGGCATGATGATCTCCTTTGGCAATGCCTCGGGCCCGGTGCCGCCCTTCGACATCGGCGTTCTGGCGCGCAAGGGGTCGCTCAAGATCACCCGGCCGGTGCTGTTCACCCATATCGCCGATCACGAGACCTGTCAGGAGATGGCGCGGCACCTGTTCACCAAGGTGCTGGATGGCGATGTGACCATCCGCATCGACCAGCGCTTCCCGCTGGATCAGGTGGTCGAGGCGCATCGCACGCTGGAGGCGCGGGCGACCACCGGCAGCACGGTATTGGAGCTCTGAGCGCCGGCACCGGGGGCCGCAGGACTGGGGCGCGCGGAGAGCGGGGCAATGCGCGGGTCCGCCCGGAATCAAGGCGCGAAGCGCCGCCGGGCAGCGCCCGACCGCCCCCCGGGCGGGCGCTTTTTCACGGTTTGCGCGCTGAAGTGGCGCCCGATGTGGCGTCGCCATAAAGGTGCGCTCTCGCAAGGCGGCAGCGCCCACCCGCGGTCGGGCGCTGCCCTCTGTTGCGTCTTGCGGATGAGCGGCGAGAGGCGCTTGCCCGCCGCCACCCGTCCCGCGCCGTGCGCGCCTATCGCACCGGGGCGAAGAGGGCGTCATTGAGCTGGCAGTCGCTGATCGCGTCGCGGCCGCAGGGCACCGGTTTCAGATCGCGCGACAGGCACAGCCGCGCCTCCTGGATATAGCCGTCCTTGCAGGTGATGGTCAGCATGTCGGCCTGCCAGCCCGGGTTGGCCTTGAGAAACGCCTGCTCGACCACGCTGGCGGGCAGTTTCACCGGGTCCTTCAGCCGGCGGAACACCTCGGGCCGGTTCACCGTCTCATAGGCGCGGCGGGCCAGCGCGAAATAATCGGGCGCCGACAGGCCCGAGCAGACGCCATGCTTCTTCCACTGATACCAGGCCAGCCCCGGGCTGCCCATGATGCCGGCCATCTCGGCCGTCATCCGTCGGCTTGGGGGCGGCTCGGCGGTGTGGCAATATTCCGGCCAGCCGCGGTGGTACTGCGGCCAGAGCCCGTGCAGCACCCAGCCGTAGTCGTGGCGCGGGTGGCATTGGTCGGCGCGGCGCGCGTCGCCCTCGGTGGCGCACCAGTTCGGCGACCAGCTGAGCGACAGCACGTAATAGTCGAACGCCCCCGCCCGATCCTCGCCGGCGCTGAGGGGCAGGGCGGTCAGCAACCAGAGGAGAAACCAGCGCATTCACTCTTTCCTTATGCGGTTTTGGCCACTATATAGACCCGAAGTTCCCCCACAACGGAAACCCGTTCCGGAGAAGTTCCGGGACCGCCCCTGATCCGGGCGACGGGAAAACTATGCGTAAGGAGACACGAGATGGCCAAACTGCTGCATCCCAAGGCAACCGCCGTCTGGCTGGTGGACAATACGACGCTGACCTTCAAGCAGATTGCCGATTTCGTGGGTATGCACGAGCTGGAGATCCAGGGGATCGCCGATGGCGATGTGGCCGCCGGCGTCAAGGGCTTCGATCCGCTCGCCAACAACCAGCTGACCCAGGACGAGATCGACAAGGCCGAGAAGAACCCGCTGATCCGGCTGCATCTCAAGGTCAACCCGGCCGCCGTCGGTGAAGAGAAACGCCGCGGCCCGCGCTATACGCCGCTGTCGAAGCGCCAGGACCGCCCGGCCTCGATCCTGTGGCTGGTGAAATTCCACCCGGAGCTGAGCGACGGTCAGATCGCCAAGCTGGTGGGCACCACCAAGCCGACCATCCAGGCGATCCGCGAGCGCACCCACTGGAACATCGCCAATATCCAGCCGATCGACCCGGTGGCGCTGGGCCTGTGCAAGCAGAGCGAACTGGACGCTGCCGTGCAGAAGGCCGCCGCCAAGCGCGCCGCCGAAGGCTCGGTGATGACCGATGACGAGCGCCGCAAGCTGGTGAGCACCGAACAGTCGCTGGGCATGGCGCCCGAGCCGAAGATCCCCACCGCGATCGAGGGGCTGGAGACCTTTACCCTGTCGGGCTCCGTCGATGACGACGAGGAGGAGAAGCCGGATACCCGCGACGTCAGCGATGCCGACAGCTTCTTCAACCTGCCGGCCGGCGTCGGCGACGATGAGGACGACGACGAGGACGATTTCCGCAGCCGTTGAGCGGATCGCCTTCCGGTCCCGGTCGGGCCCCTTGGACGCCTGAGACGCGAGCCTCCGAAGCCTCTGGTTTCGGGGGCTTTTTTCTGGCCGGGTCTCGCCTGTTTCGGGCCGTTCAGAACCGTTTTGACAGTCTTGCCGCGATGCGGCAGGGTGCTCGGGTTTTCCGATTTGGCGCGCAGGAAAGGACCGTCATGAAGCGGCTTTTGCAGGATCTGTCCCCGGTCACCGTCCCCTCCGGCCTGCTGTCGGCCTTCGTCGGGTTCTCCAGTTCGTTCGCGGTGGTGGTGCAGGGGCTGGTGGCGGTGGGCGCCTCGCCGGCGCAGGCGGCCTCGGGGCTGATGATGGCGGCGCTGGCGATGGGGCTCAGCGGCATCGTGCTCAGCCTGCGCTACCGGATGCCGCTGTCGGCGGCCTGGACCACGCCCGGCGCCGCCTTCCTGGCGACGCTGGCGATGCCCGAGGGCGGCTTTGCGGTGGCGGTGGGCGCCTTCATGCTGGCATCGGCGCTGATCGTGCTGGCCGGGCTGTGGCGGCCGCTCGGGCGGCTGGCCGAGGCAATCCCGATGCCGCTGGCCAATGCGATGCTGGCGGGGATCCTGCTGCCGCTCTGCCTGGCGCCGTTCCGCGCCATGGGGACGCTGCCCGAGATCGCGCTGCCGGTCTTCATCGGCTGGGCGGTGATGGCGCGGGTCAACCGGCTGCTGGCGGTGCCCACGGCGGTGGTGCTGGCCGCGGTGCTGGTCTGGTACGGGCTGGAGCCGGGCGCCTTCGTGCTGGACCGGCTGTGGTCCGGGCCGGTGCTGGTGATGCCGCAGCTGACGCTGTCGGCGGTGGTGGGGATCGCGCTGCCCTTGTTCATCCTGACCATGGCGTCGCAGAACGTGACCGGCATCGCGGTGCTGAAGTCCTTCGGTTACACTCCCAAGGCTGGACCGCTGATCTCCTTCACCGGGCTGATGGGGTTCTTGGCGGCGCCCTTCGGATCTCCCGGCGTGAACCTTGCCGCGATCACCGCGGCGCTCTGTGCCGGGCCCGAGGCGCATCCAGACCCCGACCGCCGCTATTGGTCGGCGGTGGTCGCGGGGCTCGGCTATATCGTGATGGGGCTGGGCGCGGCGCTGGCGGTATCGCTGATGGCAGTGGCGCCGCCGGCGGTGATCGCCGCGGTGGCGGGGCTGGCGCTGCTGGGGGCGCTGGCGGGCTCGCTCTCGGCGGCGGTGGCCGAGCCGGTGGCGCGCGAATCCGCGCTGATCACCATCCTGATCACCGCCTCGGGCGTTTCCTTCTTCGGCATCGGCGCGGCCTTCTGGGGGCTGGTGGCGGGGGCGGCGCTCTATGCCTGGGATACCCGCAAGCTGCGCAAGGCAGCAGCGCTGGCGGCGGCGCAGGAGGCCTGAGGCCGCTTCGGAGCAGAGCACACCTGCGCGGCTCGTTCTGTGAGGCAAGCGGGATAGCGGGGCCGAGCGGTTCGCTCAGACCTCGCGGCGCGCTCGCAGCGCGGCGCTGATGGTGCCGTCGTCGAGGTAATCGAGCTCGCCACCGATCGGCACGCCCTGGGCCAGCGAGGTGAGGCGCACCTGACCCTCCAGCTGATCGGCGATGTAATGGGCGGTGGTCTGCCCCTCCACCGTGGCGTTCAGCGCCAGGATGACCTCGGTGATATGTTCCGAGGCGACCCGGTCGACCAGCCGCGGAATGCGCAGATCCTCCGGCCCCACCGCGTCCAGTGCCGACAGCGTGCCGCCCAGCACATGATAGCGGCCGCGGAACCCGCCCGAGCGTTCCATCGCCCAGAGATCGGCGACATCCTCGACGACGCAGAGCTCGCCGGTGGCGCGGCGTTCGTCCCGGCAGATCTCGCAGATGTCGGCGGTCGCCACATTGCCGCAGTTCAGGCATTCGCGCGCGGTCGCCGCGACCTCCTGCATGGCGTCGGCCAGGGGCGTCAGCAGCAGCGCCCGCTTGCGGATCAGATGCAGCACCGCGCGGCGGGCCGAGCGCGGCCCGAGGCCGGGCAGCTTGGCCATCAGCTCGATCAGGTTTTCGATCTCGCGGTTCGCGGACATGGGGGCAGCCTCTGCGAAGAAGGGTGATCGGGAGGCGTACCCGATCACACCGAAGGGCAGGGCCCGGATCAGAACGGCAGCTTGATGTCCTTGGGCAGGCCCATGCTCTCGGTCAGGCGGGCCATTTCCTGCTGCGCCTTCTCGGCGGCCTTGATCTGGGCGTCCTTGATCGCGGCGAGGATCAGATCCTCGACCACTTCCTTGTCGTCGCCGTTGAAGATCGACGGGTCGATGTCCAGCGCCGTCAGCTCGCCCTTGGCGGTGGCAGTGGCCTTGACCAGACCGGCGCCGGATTCCCCGGTGACGGTCAGATTGGCCAGATCCTCCTGCATCTGGGCCATCTTGGTCTGCAGTTCCTGCGCCGATTTCATCATCTTGGCCATATCGCCGAGCTGGCCGAGTCCTTTGAACATGGGGCTCTCCTGAGGTGTTCGTGCTTGGTTCACAGAGATACGCGCGCTCACCTCCCGGCACAAGGCCGTGTCGGGTGCGGCGGCTATTCTGGCGGCGCCCGGCGCGTGGTGATGCGGAACCTTTCGCGGTAGGCGCCGGGGCTGAGCCCGGTGACCGACTTGAAGGCCCGCGCAAAGGCCGATGTGTCGCGATATCCCACCGCCCAGGCGATCTGGGCGCTGGCGTCACCGCCCCGTTCCAGCGCGCCGCGGGCCTTTTCCACCCGCAGCCGTTGCAGATAGGCGGCCGGGCTCAGACCGGTGGCGCGCTGGAACCGGCGCAGGAAGCTGCGTTGCTCAGCCCGGCGTGATCGGCCAGGCCGGCGACGCTGAGCGGGTCGGAAAACCGCAGGTCCATCTGCCGCTGCGCCCGCAGCACCGCGGCATCGCCATGGCCGCGCGGCGGGCGGAAGCCGGAGTA
>JBFXGQ010000301.1:0-6060 GCA_050177915.1 Pseudodonghicola sp.
CCGGTCACCGGGCGCACGGCGATCCTGGTCGATGACGGCATCGCCACCGGCGCCACCATCCGGGTCGCGGTCAAGGCGCTGCGGGCGCAGCAGCCGAAAGAGATCTGGATCGCGGTCCCGGTCGCCCCGGAGGAGCTGCTGCCGCGCCTCGCGCACGAGGTCGACCGGGTGATCTGCCTTGAGGCGCCGCGCGACTTCTGGGCGGTGGGGGCGCATTATCAGGATTTCTCGCCGGTCGAGGACGAGGCGGTGATCGCCTGCCTGCAGGACTTCGATCAGGACGGCTAGGGCGGGCTCAGAACAGCGCCGCGACGCCGGCCGCCAGCGCCGGCAGCAGCGCCATCGAGACCAGCGTCTGCCAGGTCAGGATATCGGCGTAGAGATCGGCGTCGCCGCCCATCTGCCGCGCCACCACATAGCCGTTGGCCGCCGCCGGCACCGCGAAGATCAGGCTGCCGGCCAGCGCCTCGTCCAGGCTCAGCCCCAGCGCGGCTGCGATCAGCAGGAACAGCAGCGGGCAGAGCCCCTGCCGCAACGCCACCCCCAGCCAGATCGGCCCGGAGACGTCCAGCAGCCGGCGAAACCCGATGCCGGCGCCCACCGCCAGCAGCCCGACGCCGAGCGCGGCGCGCCCGATCAGGTCGAGCGATTGCAGCACGAAGCCGGGCAGCGCCAGACCGGAGAGGTTGATCGCCAGCCCGATGGCGCAGCCCTGCACCAGCGGATTGCGCAGGATCGAGGTCACGATGCCCAGGGCGGTCGTGCGGGCGGTGCCATAGGCGACCAGCACGACGATATTGACCACATTGATCACCGGGATCAGCACCGCCATCCCCACCGCCAGCAGCGCCAGCCCGGCGGGCCCGGCAAACAGCTCGGCCGCGGCCAGCGCGATGAAGGCGTTCCAGCGGGTGGTCGACTGGAACAGCGTGGTGAACTTCGGATCGGGCAGCCGGTCGCGGCCGAGACCGAGGCGCAGCGCCAGCACCGCCAGCCCGGCCAGCGCCAGCGTCGCCAGCAGCGCCAGGATCCAGGCGCCGGAGGCGATGCCGGACAGGTCCGAGACCGCGATGGAGCGGATCAGCACCACCGGGATCAGCAGCCGGAAGCTCAGCTGATTGATCCCCTCCCACTGGTCGCGGGGCACCAGCCCGGCGGCGGTCACCAGATAGCCGCAGAGGATGGTCAGCAGGATCGGCAGGGTGGAGAGGACGAAGAGCATGCGGGCCTCATGCGGCATCCCGCGCGGTGCCGCAAGGGGAAAACGAAAAGGGAACATTTGTGGCGCGCGGACGCCCGGATTTTGGCCCGCAGGCAGCTCCGGCGCGTAGAGGCGCACAAAAAACCGGCCGAAAGACCGGCCGGTTGCTGTTCTGGGGCAGGGGCGCAGTCGGGCGGCTCAGCCGTCCTTCCGGACCTCGACCTGATGCGGGTAGGGGATCGAGATGCCGCCCTTGTCGAAGGCCTCCTTCACCGCCTTGGTCAGGGTGAATTTCAGGTCCCAGTATTCCGCCGCGTCGCACCACAGCCGCGCGGTGATATCGACCGAGCTGTCGCCCAGATTGGTCACCCGCACCCAGGGCGCCGGGTCCTCGTGCACCCGGCCGTCGGCGCGGGCGGTCTCGAGGATGATCGCCATCGCGCGGTCGATGTCGTCGGTGTAGTCGATGCCGAAGGTCAGATCGACCCGCCGGGTCGGATGGGCCGAGTAATTGGTGATGATCGCGCCCCAGGCCTTGCCGTTGGGCACGATGATCTGGACGTTGTCGCCGGTCGCCAGCTCTGTGGTGAAGAGGTTCAGGTCCTTGACCGTGCCGGTGGTGCCGGCGATGTCGACGAATTGGCCCAGCTTGTAGGGGCGGAAGATCACCAGCATCACCCCGGCCGCCAGATCGCTGAGCGTGCCCTGCAGCGCCAGGCCGATGGCCAGCGAGGCGGCGCCGAGCACGGCGACGATGCTGGTGGCCTGGATGCCGAAGATGCCCAGCACCGCGACCAGCACCATGGCGAGGATGACCCATTTCACCAGGCTGGCGACGAAATTGCCCAGCGTGGGGTCGATATGGGGGGTCTTGTTGATCCGCCGCCGCACCATGCCGCCGAGCGCACCGGCGGCGGTCCAGCCCAGGATCAGCACCACCAGCGCCTTGGCCGCGTTGATGATCAGCGGGGTCAGCACCCCGATGCCGTCGGTCACCTCGGTGCCGAACTGCGCGATTGTGTCCTGCATTCTGCCTGTCCTTTATTCCGTCGTCGTCGGGCGCTGTCAGCCCCGTTTCAGGGCGTCGCGGATCTCGACCAGGATTTCCAGCTCGGTCGGGCCGGCGGGGGCGGCGTCCTCGGCCACCGTGTCCTCCTTGCGGTCGGCCAGTTCGCGCACCTTGTTGACGTAGCGGACCAGCATGAAGACGACGAAGGCAATGATCAGGAAGTTGATCACCGCGGTCAGGAAGGCGCCGTAGGCGAAGACCGCTGCGCCGGCCTCGCGCGCGGCGACCAGGCTGGCGCCGGCGGGCACCTCGCCCGACAGCACGACATAGAGGTTGGAGAAGTCCATGCCGCCCAGGATCAGTCCGACGATCGGGTTGATCAGATCGTCCACCACGGATTTGACGATGGCGGTGAAGGCGGCGCCGACGATGATGCCGACGGCCATGTCCATCACGTTGCCCCGGGCAATGAAATTGCGGAATTCCTTGAGCATGTCCCTTGGTCCTTATGAATGTGCCGAGGCGCGCATATGTCGCGCGCGGTTGTGCAATTGTTGATTGTGCAAGATTAATGCAGGATCGCGCGACTGTGAACGCCTGCCGTGAGGGACGACTGTCATTGCTGGGGGGCTGTCCCGCCGCACCCGTTCGACGCAGGCCCGCAGCAGGCCCGGAAAGGAGAACCCCATGCCCGATCTGTCCGCATTCCCGATCACCCGGAAATGGCCGCCGGCCAATCCGGATATCCTGCAGCTCTATGCCTTTCCGACGCCCAACGGCGTCAAGGTGTCGATCATGCTGGAGGAAACCGGTCTGCCCTATGAGGCGCATAAGGTGACGCTGGCGGATGCGGATGTGAAAAGCCCCGAGTTCCTGTCGCTCAGCCCCAACAACAAGATCCCGGCGATTGTCGACCCGCACGGGCCCGACGGCACCCCGATCGGCCTGTTCGAAAGCGGCGCCATCCTGATCTATCTGGCCGAGAAGACCGGCAAGCTGCTGGGCACTTCGGCCAGCGAGCGGCTGCAGGTGATCCAGTGGCTGATGTGGCAGATGGGCGGCGTCGGCCCGATGTTCGGCCAGCTCGGCTTCTTCCACAAGTTTGCCGGCAGCGAGATCGAGGATCCGCGCCCGCGCGACCGCTATATCGCCGAGACGCGGCGGCTGCTGGGCGTGCTGGAGCGGCAGCTGGACGGGCGCGACTGGGTTTGCGGCGCCTATTCGATCGCCGACATCGCCATCGGCCCGTGGTTGCGGTCGCTGGAGTTCTACGGCGCGCAGGATGTGGTGGGCTGGGCCGACTTCCCGCGCTGCGTCGCCTATCTGGACCGCTTCCTGGCCCGACCCGCGGTGCAGGTCGGGCTGGTCACCCCGCCGCGCGACTGAGGCGGCGGGGCGGCGCGGTCAGCGCGGCCAGCGAAAGCCGGTCAGATGATCGGGCGGCGCGACGCCCTCAAGATTGCGCGGGTCGGGCTCGAGCGAGCCGACCCGCGTCTCCACCGGGATCACGCCGGCCCAGATCGGCAGCGCGTAATCCTCCTCGTCATCCACCGGTCCGCCGCTGCGGACCTTGGCGGCGCCTTCGCCGATCTTCAGCCCCAGCACCGTGGTGGCCTTCAGCTCCTGCGCCGAATTGGGCCGCAGCTGCGCCGCCCGCCCCGGCCAGAGCCCGTCGATGAAGGTCGAAAGCCGCGCCTCCTTCTCGGCCTCCGGCACCACGAAGGCGGTGCCGAACAGCATCACCGAGCGCGAGTTGACCGAATGATGGAACCCCGAGCGCGCCATCACGAAACCGTCGAGGATCGAGACCGTCAGGCAAACCTCCGCCGCCTTGCCGGCGCGCAGCGCCCGGCTGGCCGAGGAGCCGTGCCAATAGACGTGATCGCCCTCGCGCCATTGCAGGGTGGGGGTGACATAGGGCTTGCCGTCGATCACATAGCCGACGCTGCACATCGGCTGGGCGTCGAGGATGGCGTTGACGGTGGCACGGTCGTAATGGCCGCGCTCATGGGCGCGGCGCAGGCGGCTGCGGTCGGTGATCTCCAGCGACATCTGCGGTCCTTCTTGATGGTCTGACTTGTCGCAGCCTCTCTGGCATGGGATTGGTATTCGAGAAATGACCAGTTCAGAGAATTCAGAGAAGACCAATTTGCAGGCGGCGCTGCTCGGCCTCAGCCTCGATCGCGGGTCGGGTCAGCCGATGCATGCCCAGCTGGCCGGGGCGCTGCGGCAGATGATCCTGATCGGCCGGGCCGCCCCCGGCGCCCGGCTGCCGGCCAGCCGGCAACTGGCGCGCGACCTGTCGGTGTCACGGCAGACCGCGCTGACCGCGCTGGAGCAGCTGCTGGCCGAGGGCTATCTTGAGACCCGCGCCGGTGCCGGCACCTATGTGGCGCGCGATCTGCCGCATCTGGCGCCGGCGTCAGCACCCGCCGCCGCGGGCCCTGCACCGCAGGGGCCGGTGCCGTTGCTGCCGTTCCATCCGACCTGTCCCGATATGGCGCTGTTTCCCCACGCCGCCTGGGCGCGGCATCTGGACCGGGCCTGGCGGCGGCCCGACCCGGGGCTGCTGGGCGCCGCCGATCCGCTGGGCTGGCCGGAGCTGCGCGCCGCCATCGCCGCGCATCTGGCGGCCTGGCGCGGCATCGGCTGCGCGGCGGGGCAGGTGGCGATCACCTCCGGCGCCACCGAGACCTTCGAGCTGCTGTCGCGGGTGCTCTTCGCCCCCGGCGAGGCGGTGCTGATCGAGGAACCGGGCTATGCGCCGATGCGCGCGGCGCTGGTGCGGGCGGGCCTGCGGGCCGAGCCGATGGCGGTGGATGGCGACGGGGCGATCCTGCCCGATGGCGTGGCGGCGCGCGGCGCCATCGTCACCCCGTCGCGGCATTACCCGCTGGGGGTGACCATGCCGCTGGCGCGTCGTCTGGCGCTGCTCGACTGGGCGCGGGCCCCGGGCGCCTGGGTGATCGAGGACGATTACGACAGCGAATTCCGCTACACCGGCGCGCCGCTGCCGGCGCTGGCCTCGCTGGATGCGGAGCGGGTGATCTATGTCGGCAGCTTCTCCAAGCTGCTGTCTCCGGCGCTGCGGCTGGGCTATGCGGTGCTGCCGCCGGCGCTGCTGGCGCGGTTCCGGGCGGCGGTAGCCGAAACCGGGCCGCGCGCCTCGCTGATCCCGCAGCCGGCGCTGGCGGGCTTCATGGCGAGCGGCGAATTCGCCACCCATCTGCGGCGGATGCGCCGCACCTATGCGCAGCGGCAGGCGGTGCTGCGGGCGGCGCTGGCGCGGCAGCTGCCCGATCACCTGATCGCGCCGCCCGATCCCTCGGGCATGCATCTGGTCTGCCGGTTGGGGCCGGCGCTGCAGGGTGTGAGGGACACCGAGATCGCCGCCCGGGCCGCAGCGGCGGGGCTGTCGCCGCGGGCGCTGTCGGCCTACTGGCCCGATGGCGACGGGCCGCAGGGGCTGGTGCTGGGCTATGCCGGCTTCGCGCCGGAGCTGCTGGAGGCGGCGGTGGCGCGTCTGGCGACGGTGCTCAGGGGGCTTCAGCCCGGCAGCGCCCCGGTCAGCACGTAGCGCAGGATCCCGACCACCTGTTCGGGGGTCTCGGCCACTGCCAGCGCGGCGGCGTGGACCTCTTTCAGCGCGTGCTGATGTTCGGGCGGGCTCAGCACCACGATCGACTTGCCAAGCGCCGCGGCATAGCCGGCGTCGAAGGCGGCGTTCCACTGCTTGTATTTGTCGCCGAAGCGGACCACGACGATATCGGCATCGGCAATCCCCTTGCGGGTGCGAATGGCATTGAGCCTGGCCCCCTTGTGGTCGTCCAGACCTTGCTCTCTTCCTCGC
>JBFXGQ010000302.1:0-6056 GCA_050177915.1 Pseudodonghicola sp.
CCGACCAGATGTCCTTTGCCGAGATCGAGAAGGCGATCGCCGAAAAGGGCAAGCGCGCCCGGGACGGCAAGCTGTCGTTGGCGGAAATGCAGGGCGGCACCTTCACCATCTCGAACGGCGGCGTCTACGGCTCGCTGATGTCCTCGCCGATCCTGAACCCCCCGCAGTCCGGCATCCTCGGCATGCACAAGATCCAGGACCGCCCGATGGTCATCAACGGCGAGATCAAGATCCGCCCGATGATGTACCTGGCGCTCAGCTACGACCACCGCATCGTCGACGGCAAGGGCGCCGTGACCTTCCTGGTGCGGGTGAAAGAGGCGCTGGAAGATCCCCGCCGCCTGCTGATGGATCTGTGAACCTGCCATGTCCCTGACGCCTGAGCAGTATGAAGAGGCTGTGACCGCCCGGAGAAATCTCCAGGTCGCTCTATCTCCTGCTGCTCAGGCAAAAGGTATGAAATCACTCTCCGACGTTGGTTGGGATGGGGATTACGTCGTCCCCAACCAACTCACCTCGTGCAGCCTTTCCGGACCAGTCATCCTCTTGAACAATTGGTACGGATGGGAGGCGCTCGACGCAATTGATCCGGCAACGTCAGCAGACCTCCGGCGATTGGGATATCTCAGGGACATTCGTACAAATCTCTGGTTAGACAGGGCCCTAGAAATTGTAGGCTTGGAACGAGCAGAAATATATGTGACCCAAGCCTGTGTCCTCCTGCCAAGGTCTGTTACCGGCAGCTCAATACCTAGAGAGGCCTACAGGCTCAGCGTGACCAAAGTGCTGTCGAAAGAACTTGGCGGACGAACCCCGGTTGCTCTTGGGAACGCCGCGCAACATGCCTGTCAGCGGTCAGGGATTCCATTTGTCGGCGCGCACCACCCATCATACCAAAGTGGCGAACGCCGCGCTCAGGAGATTGCTGCGGCTATTCGCAAGGTAATGTCATGACCCCCGAGCTCACCGCCCTCACCCTCGCTGCCCTGCTGCAGGTGGTCCAGATCGGCCTGCTCGGCTCGCAGGCGCAGAAACAGCTCGGCCGCGACTATGCCGCCGGCCCGCGCGACGAAGGCCGGCAGCTGACCGGCACCGCCGGCCGGCTGCAACGGGCGCTCGACAATCATTTCGAGGGGCTGGCGCTCTTCACCATCGCCTGCGTGGTGATCACCCTCTCGGCCCAGTCCTCGCCCTTCACCGCCGCCTGCGCCTGGGTCTACCTCGGCGCCCGGGTGCTCTATATCCCCGCCTATGCGCGGGGCTGGACGCCGGGGCGCTCGCTCATCTGGGCGGCCGGTTTCCTCGCCACGATCCTGATGCTGCTGGCGGCGCTGATATGACGGCTACCCCTTTTCCCGGCCTTTTTCTGGCCCAAAATATCCCGGGGGAGGGCGTGCCCGGCACGCCCGGGGGCAGCGCCCCCCGCCCCGACCAACGAAAGGAGCCTACCCATGGCAAATTATGACGTGATCATCATCGGCGGCGGCCCCGGCGGCTATGTCTGCGCCATCCGCTGCGCCCAGCTGGGCCTGAAGACCGCCTGTGTCGAGGGCCGCGGCGCCCTCGGCGGCACCTGCCTGAACGTCGGCTGCATCCCCTCCAAGGCGCTGCTGCATGCCACCCACCAGCTGCACGAGGCAGAGCACAACTTCGCCAAGATGGGGCTCAAGGGCGCGGCGCCCAAGGTCGACTGGAAGCAGATGCTCGCCTACAAGGACGAGGTGATCGAGAGCAACACCAAGGGCATCGAGTTCCTGTTCAAGAAGAACAAGATCGACTGGATCCAGGGCTGGGCCAGCATCCCCGCCGCCGGCAAGGTGCAGGTGGGCGACGAGATCCACGAGGCCAAGAACATCATCATCGCCACCGGCTCGGAACCCGCCGCGCTGCCCGGCGTCGAGGTCGACGAGAAGACTGTGGTGACCTCGACCGGCGCGCTGGAACTGGCCAAGACGCCGAAGAAGATGGTCATCATCGGCGCCGGCGTCATCGGGCTGGAACTGGGCTCGGTCTATGCGCGCCTCGGCGCCGAGGTGACGGTGATCGAATTCCTCGACGTCGTCACCCCCGGCATGGACGGCGAGGTGCAGAAGACCTTCCAGCGCATCCTCAAGAAGCAGGGCATGGCGTTCATCATGGGCGCCGCGGTGCAGAAGACCGAGATCGCCAAGGGCAAGGCCAAGGTCACCTACAAGCTGCGCAAGGACGACAGCGAGCATGAGATCGAGGCCGACACCGTGCTGGTCGCCACCGGCCGCAAACCCTATGTCCAGGGTCTCGGGCTGGAGGCGCTCGGCGTCGAGATGACGCCGCGCGGCCAGATCCAGGTCGGCGCCGACTGGCAGACCAACGTCAAGGGCATCTATGCCATCGGCGACGTGATCCCCGGGCCGATGCTGGCCCACAAGGCCGAGGACGAGGGCATGGCGGTGGCCGAGCAGGTCGCCGGCAAGCATGGCCATGTGAACTACGGCGTGATCCCCGGCGTGATCTACACCACCCCCGAGGTGGCCAGCGTCGGCAAGACCGAGGAGCAGCTGAAGGAAGAGGGCCGCGCCTATAAGGTCGGCAAGTTCATGTTCATGGGCAACGGCCGCGCCAAGGCCACCTTCGGCGCCGAGGGCTTCGTCAAGATCCTCGCCGACAAGGCGACCGACCGCATCCTGGGCGCCCATATCATCGGCCCGGCAGCCGGCGAGCTGATCCACGAGGTCTGCGTGGCGATGGAATTCGGCGCCGCGGCCGAGGATCTGGCCCTGACCTGCCACGCCCACCCGACCTATTCGGAAGCGGTGCGCGAGGCGGCGCTGGCCTGCGGCGACGGCCCGATCCACTCCTGAGCCCTTCCGGGCGGCGCGCCTCCCGCGCCGCCCGATCCCCCTTGCCGCCCCCTCGCCGGGCTTGACCTTGGCGCCGCCTCCGCGCAGCAATGCGGGCGCAGAGGAGACCCCATGACCGGCTTTGATCTTTCCGCCTATCTCGACCGTATCGGCTGCGATGCCGTCCCCGTCAGCCCCGAGGGGCTGCGCGCGCTGCAACGCGCCCAGCTGCAGGCGATCCCGTTCGAAAGCATCACCCCCTATCTCGGCGGCATCCCCGACCTTGAGATGGCCGCGATCATGGACAAGGTGATCCACGGCGGCCGCGGCGGCTATTGCTTCGAGCTGAACGCGCTGTTCGGCGCGGCGCTGGAGGCGCTGGGGTTTCCGGTCCGCCGCGCGCTCGCGCGGGTGCGCAAGGGGCTGCCGCAGGGCGGCCCGCGCAGCCATCTGCTGATGCAGGTGGCGCTGGACCAAGGCCTCTATCTGGCCGACGCCGGCTATGGCGGGCCGGGGTCGCTGGTGCCGCTCAGGATCGACCGCGAGGCCGAGCAGCAGGCACCCAACGGCCGCTACCGCGTCTGGCAGGATGAGGTCACCGGAGAGCGGGTGCTGGACAAGTGGACGCCGGAGGGCTGGTTCAGCCTCTATGGCTTCGACGACGCCCATGTCGGCGCGATGGACATCGGCGGCGCCAACTACATCTGCGCCAATTGGGAGGCGATGCCGTTCCGCAACAACCTGATGCTGGCGGGCTTCGACGGCGACACCCGGATCGGCGTGTTCAACCGCGCGGTCACCCGCGAGGGGCCGCAGGGGGCGGAGAAATCCGAGATCGCGGATCACGACGCGCTGGCCGCCCTGCTGACCGAGGAGCTGGGTCTCAGATTGGACACCGACAGCCTGGCGCGGATCTGGGCGCGGCTGAGCGCCGGCTGAGCCGCGACCGGCGCCCTCACGGCGCCGGCGGCACCGATATCACCACAGGCTCTGCTCGGCCCGCACCGGCCAGGCCTGATCGTAGGCCTTGCCGTCGAAGCTGCCGTTGGTCATCTCGGACAGCATCTCGCCCACCGTCGGCAACAGATGGCTTTCGTCGCCACAGCTCCAGGTCCGCGCCCGCATCAGCGCGCGGGCGCATTGAGCATAGATCTCCTCGATCCGGATCGCGATCACCGTCGCCGGCAACCGGCCGCCTTTGTCGAACCGCGCCCGCATCGCTTCATCTGCGGTGACCCGGGCGGTGCCGTTCACCCGCACCACGTTGTTCGAGCCGGGGACGAAGAACATCAGCGACACGCGGGGATCGCGCACGATGTTGCGCAGGGAATCGATGCGGTTGTTGCCGCGCCAGTCCGGCATCGCCAGCGTGCCCGGGTCCAGCTCCAGCACCGCCGGGCCGTCGTCGCCGCGCGGGCTGGCGTCGGTGCCCTCGGCCCCCACCGTGCTCAGCACGCAGAGCCGCGAGGCCATGATCCACTGCCGGTAGGTCGGCGTCATCCGCCGCGCCACCTTGACGATGGCGGCCTCCGACGGCTGGCCGTAGAGCGCCTCAAGCGCCTCAATGCTGTCGATGTAGTCCATCCTTGCGGCCCTCCGCCTCGCGCATCAACTCGTCGGATCGTGTCTCGATCGCCTGCTCGAGTCGCGCCATGAACTCGTGCCGCTCCATCCCCGGCATGATCGGGTCGAGGAATTCGACCACCCCGAGGCCCGGCGTGCGCAGGATGCCGCTGCGCGGCCAGAACAGCCCGACATTGGTCGCCGCCGGCACGCAGGGATATTGCGTCCCCTCATAGAGCACCGCCGGCCCGACCTTGTAGGGTTTGCGGTCGCCCGGCGCCACGCGGGTGCCCTGCGGGTAGATCACCAACTGGCCGGGCTCGTCGAACTCTGCCGCGACATCCTTGACCATCTTGGCAATCGCCCCGCCGCGCCGGCCGCGGTCGACCGGGATGCAGCCCAGCCGCTTGGCAAAGAGACCGATGAAGGGGGTCCACATCAGCTCCTTCTTCATGATGAACTTGGCATGCGGCAGCGCCTTGAAGATCACCAGGATGTCGAAGAACGACTGATGCTTGGCCGCCACCAGCACCTCGCCGGTGGGAACCGTGCCGCGCACCTCGGTCCGCAGCCCCAGCATCCAGCGCGCGGTCCAGATCGCGTAGCGGGCATAGAGCTTGCAGGCCACCAGCGCACCGCGTTTCGACAGGATCGCCCAGGGGGTGAACAGGATCCCCAGCACCGCCATGGCGATGTAGACCTGCACGATATAGATCAGCGACAGCCCCCATTGCAGCGCGTTGCGCATCACGTCAGCTCCTTCAGGCGGCGGCGGGCGGCGGCCCAGGTGGCGCCGAAGGCCACCAGCCCGCCCAGCACCGGGATCAGCAGCGGCCAGAGCCAGCCCAGCCCGCGAAAGCCCAGCCCGGTCAGAAAGCCGCCCTCGTCCGAGGCGGCGGGCAGCAGCATGACACCGGCCAGCCCCAGCCCGGTGCCGATGGCGGCGCCGATCAGCGCCCGCAGGGTGAACCGGCGGACGAAGGCGCTGGCGATATAGGCGTCGCGCGCGCCGACCAGGCGCAGCACCTCGATCACCTGGGCATTGGCCGCCAGCGCCGCATTGGCCGCCAGCGTGATCATCGCCGCCATCGCCCCGCCGATCAGCAGGATCGAGATCAGCCCCAGCCGCCGCAGGCTGTTGGCGGCCTCGACCAGCGGCTTGCGCCAGCGGGTGTGATCGTCCAGCACCGCGCCCGGCACCTCGGCGGCGAGCCGCAGGCGCAGGCCGGCGGCGTCATAGCCCTGTTCGTCCTCCATCACCTCGATCAGCTGCGGCACCGGCAGCGTCGACAGGTCCAGCCCCGGGCCGAACCAGGGCGTCAGCAGCGCCGCCTGCTCCTCGGCGCTCAGCGCCCGGGCCGAGGCGACGCCGGGGGTCTGGCGCAGGATCGCCAGCGCGGCGGCAGTCTGCGCCGCCTTCTGATCCTCGGGCGCGGTGATGCGCAGCGTGGCGCTGCGGGCCAGCTCGCTGGCCCAGCGGTCGGCCAGCCGGCCGGCGGCCAGCGACAACGCCAGTGCGAAGACCGCCAGAAAGGCCATGGCGCCGGCGGCGAACAGCGTCAGCTGCGCGGTGAAGCCCGAGGGCGGCACCACCCGATCGGCCTGGGCGTCGCCGATGAAATAGCTGCGGATCGTGCCCCGGTTCACAGATCGGCCCCCGCCAGTTGCAGCCGC
>JBFXGQ010000303.1:0-6036 GCA_050177915.1 Pseudodonghicola sp.
CATATCCAGACCCTGCTGGAGGATCGCAGCCTGCGGCGCGCCGCGCTGCTGCTGGGGGCGCTGCTGGGGCGGGTCGGGTCAGGTGCTGCGCAGGAGATGGAGGCCGACCGGCTGGCCCGGCTGGAGGCGCTGGTCGACCGGCGTGCCGTGCGGCACCGGCGCGGGTTGCTGCTGGGGGAACATGCCGGGCTCTATTCGCTGCCCGAGGTCTTCGCGCATACCGATGCGATGCGCTGGCTGCAGCGCAGCGTGCATCACGCGGCGCGGATCGGCTATTACGACCGGACCGCCCGGCGGGGCCTGCTGCATGAGGTCCCGCCGGGCAGCTGATGTCTTACAGGCTGGCGTCCAGCGCCGCGACGATGGCATCGCCCATTTCGCTGGTCGAGACCGGCTTGACGCCCTCTTCGCCCAGCAGGTCGGCGGTGCGCAGACCGTCGGCCAGCACCTTCTCGACCGCCTTCTCGAGCCGGTCGGCCTCGGCCCCCTGATCGAAGCTGTAGCGCAGCGCCATGGCGAAGCTGAGGATACAGGCGATCGGGTTGGCCTTGCCCTGGCCGGCGATGTCGGGGGCGGAGCCGTGCACCGGCTCGTAGAGTGCCTTGGGCCGGCCATTGGCCATCGGCGCGCCGAGCGAGGCCGAGGGCAGCATGCCGAGCGAACCGGTCAGCATCGCGGCGCAGTCGGACAGGATGTCGCCGAACAGGTTGTCGGTGACGATCACGTCGAACTGCTTGGGGGCGCGGACCAGCTGCATGGCGCAGTTGTCGGCATACATGTGGTTCAGCTCGACGTCCGGATAATCCTCGTCACGGACCTTCTGCACCACCTCACGCCAGAGGATGCCCGATTCCATCACGTTGGCCTTCTCGACCGAGGTGACCTTGTTGCCCCGCTTGCGGGCCAGTTCGAAGGCCGAGCGGGCGACGCGGTCGATCTCGCTCTCGGTATAGCGCTGGGTGTTGATGCCGACGCGCTCGTTGCCTTCCTCGAAGATGCCGCGCGGCTCGCCGAAATAGACGCCCGCGGTCAGTTCGCGCACGATCATCAGGTCGAGCCCGGCGACCACGTCCTTTTTCAGCGACGAGAAGTCGGCCAGCGCGTCGAAGCACTGGGCGGGGCGCAGGTTGGCGAACAGGTCCATCTCCTTGCGCAGGCGCAGCAGGCCGCGCTCGGGCTTCACCGAGAAGTCCAGGTTGTCGTATTTCGGGCCGCCCACGGCGCCCAGCAGAACCGCGTCCACTTCCTGCGCCTTGGCCATGGTTTCGTCGGCCAGCGGCACGCCGTGCTTGTCATAGGCGCAGCCCCCCACCAGATCGTAGGTCACATCGAACTTCAGGCCGCCCTTGGCGCCGTACCAGTCGATGATCTTGCTGACTTCCGCCATCACCTCGGGGCCGATCCCGTCACCGGGCAGGATGAGAAGCGAAGGGTTGGACATGCGGAGACTCCTTTACATACGTCGCGCAGGGCGTAGCGCGGCAGCCCGGCCCGGTCAACAACGCCGGCTTTCAGGGGCCGGGAAAGGCGCCGGAAACGGTCGGAATCAGGGGCCGAGGCGGGTCCGCAGCCCGTCGAACAGCAGGTCCCAGACCCGGCGGATGCGCGGGGTGCGGCGCATCAGGTCGTGGGCGGTCAGCCACATCGGCAGCGGCGGCAGCGGCAGCCCGAGGTCGAGCTCCTCGACCAGCGGATCGGCGCGGCCGATATGGGTCTGGGTGAAGCCCACGCCGCAGCCGGCGCGGACCAGCTGCCAGTAGGTCGCCTGATCGTCGCAGCGCACCGCGAAGAAGTCGCGCGTCGCCTCCCAGCCGATCTGCTGCATCAGGCGCAGCATCAGGTCGTTGCGGTCGAAGCCCACCACCGCGTGATGGCGCAGATCCTCGGCGCTCTGCGGTCGTCCGGCGCGGTCGAGATAGCGGGTGGCGGCAAAGGTGCCCATCTGCAGATCGGTGACATGGCGTGCGATCAGGTCCGGCTGGGTCGGGCGGTACATGCGCAGGGCGATGTCGGCGGCGCGGAACAGCA
The DNA here is from genome assembly GCA_050177915.1 of Pseudodonghicola sp. Classification (GTDB taxonomy): domain Bacteria; phylum Pseudomonadota; class Alphaproteobacteria; order Rhodobacterales; family Rhodobacteraceae; genus Pseudodonghicola. The sequence continues at coordinate 2,029 of JBFXGQ010000303.1, forward strand.
GGTTCTCGGTGTCGTCGCTGGCGATCAGGTCGATCTGGATCGCGGGTTCTGCGGCGCGGATCTGCGCCAGCACCGGCGGCAGGATGTAATGGGCGGCAAACACGCTCGCCGTGATCCGCACGGTGCCGGCCAGCGCCTGCGACTGGCCGGCGGCGGTCAGCGCGATGGCATTCATCGCGGTACGCATCTGGCGCGCATGCGGCAGCAGCCGGGCGCCGGTGTCGCTGGGGCTGAGGCCGCGGGGGTGGCGGTCGAACAGCGCCGCGCCAAGCTGTTCCTCCAGCGCGCGGATGTCGCGGCCAAGGCTGGGCTGGCTGCGCCCCAGCTGCCGCGCCGCAGCAGAGAGCGAGCCGGTCTAGGCCACCGCAAGAAAGCTCTGGACCAGCGACCAGTCGGGCAGGGCGTCGGGCATATCCATTCAGTATTGAATATAGGATCGTCGATTCGGCGCAATATCCTATCGGATTGTGAATGGCTATCTCCGGGCTACACCAGCCAGAGAGACAGGAGGTCGGCATGGCACAGACGGTATTGATTCTGGGCGCGCGCGGGCGGTTCGGCCGTAACGCCGCGCTGGCATTCGAACGGGCGGGCTGGCGGCTGCGCCGCTTCGACCGGGAGCGCGACGACCTGCGGCTGGCCGCCGCCGGGGCGGATGTGATCGTGAACGGCTGGAACCCGGCCTATCCGGACTGGCCGCGCCTGGTGCCGCGGCTGACCGAACAGGTGATCGAGGCCGCGCGGTTCAGCGGCGCGACGGTGCTTGTCCCCGGCAACGTCTATGTCTTCGGGCCGGGCACCCCGGCGCCCTGGTCCGAGCGGTCGCCGCAGGCCGCCAGCAACGAACTGGGCCGCATCCGGATCGAGATGGAGGCCGCCTATCGCCGGGCCGGGGTGCGCACCATCGTCCTGCGGGCGGGGAATTTCCTGGACACCGAGGCCTCGGGCAACTGGTTCGACCGGATGATGATCCCTCGGCTGGCGCAGGGCGTCTTCTCCTATCCCGGCAATCCGGAGATCCCGCATGCCTGGGCCTATCTGCCCGATGTCGCCCGCGCGGCGGTGGAGCTGGCGGCGCGGCGCGAGGAGCTGCCGGCCTTCGTCGACATCCCCTTTCCGGGCTACACCCGCAGCGGTGCCGAGATGCATCGGGCGCTGGCCGAGGTCACCGGCCGGCCGCTGCGGCTGAAGCGGATGTCCTGGCTGCCGCTCTATCTGGCGCGGCCGTTCTGGCCGGTGGCGGCGCGGCTGCTGGAGATGCGCTACCTGTGGGAGACGCCGCATTGGCTGGACGCTGCGCGGTTCGACAGCCTGCTGCCGGGGTTCCAGATGACGCCGCTGCACCGGGCGCTGGCCGCGGCCATCCCCTCAGGGCTGGTCGGCGCGCAGATCCACCCAGACCAGCCGGTGACGGCTCGCGGCTAGGGCGGTGTCATGGCCGGGGGCGCCGGCGGCGGGCCAGAGCACGCCGGCGGCCTCGACCTTCCAGTCGGTCGAGGGCAGCACGTAATCCACTCGCAGCCGCCCCGGACCGTCGAAATCGACCGTGTCCAGCGCATCCGGCCCGGCATGGCCCTGATCGCCGGCCTGTGCCGCGCCGGCGCTTGCCGGGCGCGGGTCCTGCAGCCGCGGATCGGCGAGCAAGGCGGCGATGGCCCGATGCCGCCCGGCGCCATCCGCCGGGTCCAGATTGGCGCCGCCGGCCAGCACGAAGCGCGGCGCCGGCGCCGGGCCGAGGGCGCCGTCGAGGTAGAGCTGCCAGACGCGGATCTCATCGGCGTTGCGCCGCCCGTTGCGATCCTCCGGCCCGTCGAACACCGGCGGCCCGGCCTGAAACGTCAGCAGGCTGAGCGTGTCGCCCCCCGGCAGGGCGATGGGCACGACCCAGTGGCCGGTGGTGGACAGCCGCTGGGCGGCCTGGGCTTCGGCCGAGGGGAAAGGGCGCCCGTCGGGAAAGACCGGCAGCCGCGCGCCCGGCAGATCGCGCCAGAGCAGGGCGCTGAAATCCTGCACTGCCTCGGTGACGATCGGATAGCGCGACAGCACCGCGATGCCGCCCTGGCCGGTGTACCGGCCGTAGCCCTGCGAATCGCCGGGGCCACCCGGCTTGCCGTCACCATCCAGATCCAGTCCGCTTGCCAGCCCGCTGTTGGGCCGCAGCGCCAGCCGGTGCGGATAGGGGACGCCGGCGGCGGCGAGCCGCTCTGCCAGCGCCGCCAGCGTGCGCCCGTCATAGTCCCAGTCGATCCCCTGCAGCGCCAGCACATCGGCATCGGCCTGCGCCATCACCGCCACCACGGCGGCGATCTGCTTGTCGCCCTCGCGGCCAAGGTCGCGCAGCAGCAGACCCGGCCCGTCGCGCTGCAGCTCGGCGTTAAAGCTGGCGACGCGGAGGGGATCGGCGCGCGACGGCAGGGCGGGGAGCAGGCTGAGCAGGCAGAACAGGGCGGCGGCCTGCCTCATGCGGTTTGCGCGGCCTCGGCGTCGGCATAGGCGCGGCGCCGCTTGCGGGCGATCAGCTCGGCAATGCGCAGCATCGCCACCCCGCGCATGACCATGCTGGCGGGCAGGAAGGCCCAGGCGCTGATGATCCAGATCAGCGTCAGCGGATCGTCCAGCGACAGCGGCCGGATCAGCTGGGAGCCCGCCTTGATCAGCGCCGGGATCGCAAAGGGCAGCAGAAAGCCCAGCACGATGTTGACCTGGCCGTCGCGTTGCAGCCGGTGCACCACATCGCCGCCGGCGGTGGGGTCGAACAGCGGCAGGTTGGTCCAGACGTTGAATGACCCGTTCGCGACCGGCCAGCCGAGGACGCGCACCGCGAACAGGAAGGCCGCCACCGTCAGCAGCGCGATCACATAGGTGACCCCGGCGGCGATGCGCACCGCCTCGACCGTCTCGGCGGCGGCAGTGCGGGGCAGCATCAGCACCACCAGTCGCACCGGCGAATAGGGGAAATCGCTCCAGTCTCCGATCAGCCCGCCCAGCCCGGCCACCAGCGCGGTCAGGTTGGTCGGCTCGACCCGGTTCTTGGCGATCAGCGCCAGCGCCAGCACCATCGCCAGCACGGCGACATAGCGCAGCCGGTTCAGTGGCGGGGCACAGCGGAATTCGACGATGCTGGGATAGGTCGAATTGTATTCGGCAAAGGTCAGCAACGCCGCGAGCAGCGCCAGAAGGGTGACGATTTCAGGCGCAGCAGAGGACTCGGCCGGCACCAGCAGCGACGGAATCGCCACCACCAAAGCCACCAATAGTCCCCGCAATGCCGCGCCTGCGAAGCGTGCCAACACTGTTCGATCCCTTCAAACTGGACAGGAGCGATACGTTGCCGCGCCTTTGTTCCAACTTGATCCCGCCTTGGGCGGGTTGCCTCATTTCAGACACATTTGTGCCGCCATTCCGTCACCGGCTCAAGCTGCGTCCGACAAAAGGCTGAATTTGCGGCGAAATCGCCGGGGAACTGGTGCGTCTTTGCATCAATTTCCGCGGGGTGTCCGCCGGGATTGCCGCCCGCCTACCATATCTGGTGGTGGTCGCCGCCGCCGCAGCCCGCCCCGGAAAACAGTGCGGGCGGCCGAGTGATCGACCGCCCGCGGGAGTTCTTGCTGTCGTGCCGGGGTCTCAGACCCAGGGGCGCTCGACGGTCGCGCGGGCTTCGAAGCCGGCGATCTCGGAGGCGTGCGCCATCGTCAGGCCGATGTCGTCCAGCCCTTCCAGCAGGCAGTGCTTCTTGAACGAATCGACCTCGAAGGGGATCACCTCGCCGTCCGAGGTGGTGATTTCCTGCTTCTCCAGATCGACGGTCATCCGGGCGTTCTCGCCCTTCTCGGCGTCCTTCATCAGCAGGTCGACCTGCTCCTGCGGCAGCGCGATCGGCAGGATGCCGTTCTTGAAGCAGTTGTTGAAGAAGATGTCGGCGAAGCTGGGCGCGATGACGCAGCGGATGCCGAAATCCTTGATCGCCCAGGGCGCATGCTCACGCGAGGAGCCGCAGCCGAAGTTGTC
>JBFXGQ010000304.1:0-6034 GCA_050177915.1 Pseudodonghicola sp.
GCGCCATGCGTCGTCCTGTTTCTGGTCATCCTCAGCCCGCGATCGGCAGCGGGGCAATGTCGTATTCAAAGGTGATTTTCCTGTTCAGAACAGGATCTTCAATCTCGCCTATAAAGCGACCCGAGGTTCTTATGCCGCCAATCGCCGGTAGAGTTCCACAAAAAAGCACGCAGCCGTCGGGCAGGGCACCGCCGTCGGTATAGCGCGCGATGGTGTCGCGCGGGTCGAGCAGCCCGCTGACCGTGCCCTGCTGGTAAAGCACCTTCTGACCGGCTTCGACGATGTAGCTGCGCAGGGTCAGCGCGTCCCAGTGATCGGCGACCTCGGCAAACGGCCAGACCGTTGCCGCCACCGGCTTGTCGCACATCTGCTTGGAGACGGTGACGCCATAGGTCTCGACCTTGCGGTCGGTATGATCGGAGCCCAGCCCGACGAAAAGCTGGCCGGCCTCGGCGAAGATCGCCGGCTCCGCCTCGCCGCTCGAGTCGGTGCCGCTGGCCTCGATCCGGGGCGCGGTGGTCAGCCGCGCGGCGGCGACACGGTAGAAGGTCGGCGTGGCGGCGGGGCGGGCCACACCCAGCGCCTCAAGCTCCTGGATATGGTGTTCCATCGCCTCGCGGTCGCGCCCGGCCCAGCCGGCGATCACCAGCGAGTCGGCGGCGAATCTTTGCGATGTTTCCCCTGTGAGAGAGGAAATTTTCATCTCGATCGGCATGGTTCAGTCCCTTTTCTGCATGAAGGATTGCCACTGCGACGCGGATCGCGTCCCCGCCTCGCAGCGCACCGTTGAGGTGCCGCAATGTGTCTTGACATCGGTGAGCCTATAATCACTATGTGAAATATCACAAGAGTTTTCTTGTGGCGCCACGATCCGGATCAGCTCCTCCCCGGGTCGCGGCGCGGCGGGGCGAGGTCCCGGAAACTGGAACAAAAAACAGGGAAGTTAGCATGTCTTACCGGAAAACGATGCGGGCCGTTCTGATGTCCGCCACGCTGCTGGCCGGGGCCGTCCCGGCGCTGGCGCAGGACAAGCCCGAGTCGCTCGATATCGGGATCTTCACCTTCCTGTCGGGCCCGGCCGCGGCCTATGGCACCCCCGGCCGCCAGGGCGCCGAGGTGATGATCGAACAGATCAACGCCGCCGGCGGCATCGGTGGCGTGCCGGTCAAGGCCACCTATGTCGACGAGGCGCAGGGCGCCGAGGGGGTGATCTCGGAATACCGCCGGCTGTCCGACGACCCGACCACCGATTTCATGATCGCCGCGCTCTCGTCGGGCAACTGCCTGGCGCTGGCGCCGATCGCCGATCAGCTGGCGATGCCCACCATCGGCTGGAACTGCGACACCCACCAGCTGTTCGCCAAGGAAGCGCATCCCTATTTCTACCGGCCCAACGGCAATACGATCGCCGAGTTCATGGCCTATGTGCTCTATTTCCTCGACAAGAACCCGGACGTGAGCCGGGTGGCGATCATCAACCCGGACTATTCCTTCGGCCATGACGCCGCCGAGATCGTCAAGGCGACGCTGAAATCGCAAAAACCCGGTGTCGAGATCGTCGCCGAGCTGTTCCCGAAAATGGGCTCCTCCACCTATCAGACCGAAATCTCGCGGCTGTCGGCGGCGCGCCCGGACGTGATCTTCTCGAACCTCTGGGGCGGCGATCTGGAGAACTTCGTGCGTCAGGCCACCCCGCGCGGGCTGTTCCGGCAGAGCCAGGCGGTCTTCGCGCTGGGCGAATCCTCGCTGCAGAACGTGGCGATGCCCGAGGGCGTGATCGTCGGCGTGCTGGGCGACGGCTGGTGGCGGTCGCCCGATGCGACCGAACGCGGCGCCGCGCCCTTTGCCGCGGCCTACAAGGCCGCCTTCGGTAAGGACCCGGTGTTCCCGGCGATGAAGATGGCCAACAGCGTGATGATCATGAAGGCGGCCTATGACAAGGCGATCGCCGACAACGGCGGCGCCTGGCCCAGCAAGGACCAGCTGGCCAAGGCGCTCGACGGGCTGAGCGTCGACACCCTGACCGGTCACATGAGCCTCCGCGCCGATCACGACGGCATCGTCGACCAGATCGTCGGCACCACGGTCAAGGTCGAGGGCGTCGATTACCCGGTGCTGGGTGACATGGTCCGCTACGACGGCGCCAAGCTGCTGCCGCCCGAAGGGGTCGACCCGCTGCAATGGATCGGCACCCTGCCGGCCGATTTCAGCGCCTCGATGCCGAAACCCGGCTCCTACCAATAACCGAAATCCAGCCCCCTCCGGCGCGCGTCGCCGGAGGGGGCCATGACCCCGACCGGAGGCCCGATTTCGCCCATGCTACAAACACTCATTCCACTGGCGATTGACGCGCTGGCCAATGCGGCGCTGATCTTCTTCGTCGCGGTGGGGCTGACGCTGGTGTTCAGCGTACTGCGCATCCTCAACGTCGCCCACGGCAGCTTCTATTCCATCGGCGCCTATGTCGCCGCCTCGGTCGGGCTGTGGATCGTGGCCGCCGGGCTGCCCGACTGGCTGACCTTTCCGGCGCTGGCGATCTCGGCCGCGCTGGTCGCGGTGCTGTTCGGCCCGCTGATCGAGAACACGCTGATCCGCTGGACCTATGGCAAGAGCGAGGCGGTGCAGGTGCTGGTCACCTTCGGCCTGTTCCTGATCCTGGAGGACCTGCAGCGCATGGTCTTCGGGGTGCAGTCGGTCTATCAGGACACGCCGATGGCGATGCTGGGCGTGTCGGAATTCGGCGGCATCATCTATCTGAACTATCAGCTGCTGCTGATCGCGCTGGCGGTGGCGGTGCTGGTGGCGCTGCGGCTGTTCATCGGCCACAGCCGTACCGGCCGGCTGCTGGCCGCGGTGGTGGCCGACCGCGAGGTGTCGCAGGCCATGGGCATCGACACCAACCGCATGTTCATGCTGGCCTTCTCGCTGGGCGTGTTCCTTGCCGCCCTGGGTGGCGCGCTGGCGACGCCGACCACCGGCGTGTCGCCGGGGCTGGGCGCCGATACCATGGTGCTGGCCTTCGCCGTCGCCGCCATCGGCGGGCTGGGCCAGGTCGAGGGCGCCGCCATCGCCTCGATCATCGTGGCGCTGGCCAAGGTGCTGGCGATCTATTTCGCCCCCGCGCTCGATGCTGTCGCGCCCTATGTCGTCATGCTCGCCGTGCTGCTGGTGAAACCCTATGGCCTGTTCGGCCAGGGCAAGACCCGGAGGATCTGATGAAACGCACCGCTTTCGTTCTCGGCCTTGCGCTGGTGGGTCTGGCGCTGCTGCCGCTGGTCTTCCCCTTCGTGCAATTCGTGCTGACCATCGCCATCGCCAAGGGCTTTGCCGCGCTCGGCGTCGCGCTGCTGCTGCGCGCCGGCCTCATTTCGCTGGGCCATGCGATGTATTACGCCATCGGCGCCTATGGCGCGGCCTTCCTGACCCAGCGGCTGGGGATCACCGATTTCGCCGTGATCCTGCTGTTCTCGGTCGCCGTCTCGGCGCTGGCCGGGCTGCTGTTCGGCATGTTCCTGGTGCGCTACCGCGCCATCTTCTTCGCCATGCTCAACCTCGCCGTCTCGATGGTGATCTTCGCGCTGGCCTCCAAACTCTATGGCATCACCGGCGGCACCGACGGGCTGCGGGTCGATGTGCCCACGGTCTTCGGCCTGGCGCTGGACAAGGCGCAGTTCGACGGCGTGCTGTTCTACACCGCGCTGGTGCTGATGGCGCTGCTCGGCCTCGGCGTGCACCGCTATCTGCGGAGCCCGCTGGGCCATGCGCTGGCGGCGGTGCATTCCAACGAGGTGCGGCTTGAGTATCTGGGCGTCTCGGCCTGGTCGACGCTGCTGGTGGGCTACACGCTGTCGGCGGCACTGGCCGGCGTCGGCGGCGCCATCGCGGCGCTGTCGATCGGCCATGTGCTGCCCGAATTCGCCTTCTGGACCGAATCCGGCCATCTGGTGCTGACCGCGGTTCTGGGCGGCATCGCCGGAATCGCCGGGCCGTTCCTGGGGTCGATCTTCCTCGAGGGGGTGCACACGCTGGCGGTGGGCTATGCCGCCGAATCCTGGAACCTCATCGTCGGCGTCGCGCTGCTGGTGGTGATCTTCGTCCTGCCGCGCGGTCTCTACGGTCTGCTTGAGCGGCTGACCGGGCAGGGCCGTCCCAACGGGGAGACCGAGCTGTGACCAGACCGCTGCTGAAAGCCGAGAACCTCGAAGTCGCCTTTGGCGGGGTCAAGGCCGCCGACGGGGTCAACCTGACCATCCACGAGGGCGAGTTCGTCGCCATCATCGGCCCCAACGGGTCGGGCAAGACCACCTTCCTGAACCTTTGCACCGGCTATATCCGGCCGGTGGCGGGCCATGTCTGGCTGGGCGATCAGGAGATCACCCGGATGGCGCCGCGCGCCATCGCCCGGCGCGGCATCGCGCGGGCGTTCCAGATCCCGCAGCTCTTCACCGATCACACGGTGGTCGAGAACGTGATGCTGGCGGTGGCCTCGCGTCACGGCATCTGGCAGGGGCTGCGGCCGCTGGACCGGCCGGCCTATCGCCGCGAGGCGATGGAGCTGATCGACCTGCTGCGGCTCGGCGACCATGCCGAGACACTGGCCGGCGCATTGCCCGAAGGGCTGCGCAAGCTGGCCGATGTGACCGTGGCGATGGCGCTCGCCCCGCAGCTGCTGCTGCTGGACGAGCCCACCAGCGGGGTCAGCGCGCTGGAACGCTTCCCGCTGATGGACACGCTGATGAAGGCGATGAAGGCGCGCGGGATCACCGCGCTCTTCGTCGAGCATGACATGGACATCGTCGAGAATTACGCCGACCGGGTGGTGGTGTGGAACGCCGGGCAGATCATGGCGCAGGGCACCCCGGCCGAGGTCATGCGGGACCCGCGGGTTCTGGAAAACGTGGTGGGGGTGGTCTGATGCTGAAGGTCGACAAGCTGACGGTCGAGATCGAGGGCGTGCGCGTGCTGCGCGAGGTGGCGCTGGATCTGGGGCGCGGCCGCTGCACCGTGCTGATCGGGCGCAACGGCGCCGGCAAGACCACCACGCTGCGCGCCATCATGGGGCTGATCCCGCGTCTGGGCGGCACCATCACGCTGGACGGCGCGCAGATCCAGGATCTGCCCAGCCACGCCCGCGCCGCCAACGGCATCGGTTACGCGCCGGAGGATCGCCGGCTGATCGGCGATTTCACCGTCGAGGACAATATCCTGCTGCCGGCGTTGGCGCTGAAGATGCCCGCGGCGCAGCGCAGGGAACGGCTGGAGCAGGTCTATGAGTTCCTGCCGCAGCTCAAGGTGATGCGCGCGCGCCCCGGCGGCGGCGTCTCCGGCGGGCAGGGCAAGATCGTGGCGCTGGGGCGCGCCCTGATGGTGGCCGACAAGGTGCTGTTCCTGGACGAGCCGTTCCAGGGCCTCGCCCCGGCGCTGGCGCTGGAATACGCCCAGACGCTGCGGCAGCTGCGCGAACTGCGGCCGGACCTGACGCTGTTCGTGACGGAATCGACGCCCAAGCTGCTCGCCGCCATCGCGGATGAGGAGCTGCTGATCGAACGCGGCGAAATCCTGAGGAGCTGAGGCGGGACCTACTCCCCGAACGCCTCGGACACTTGCGGCGCGCGCTGAGCCAGCACGCGCCGCTTTTTCGTGACCGGCGGTTACGCCAGCGTCGACAGCAGGCCGGCCATGATCCGGGTGCGCGGCACGATCATATCCTCGTCGATATGTTCGGTCAGCGTGTGCAGCCCGGCGCCCTTCACCCCCAGCGAACACAGGCTGGGAATGCCGAGGGCGCCGGTGAAATTGGCGTCCGACCCGCCGCCCTGGCTGCCGTGCGGCATGTCCAGCCCGATCTCGCCCGAGATCGCCTTGGCCTTTTCATAAAGCGCCATGGTGCCGGGCATGCCGGGCTCCCACACCGGGCGGGTGACGCCGCGGGTGACGGTGAACTTCACCCCGTTACGCTCGCCCGAGAGCGACAGCATCTTATCGATCCCGGCGTCCAGATCGGCCTGCTCCTTGGCCATCGACAGGCATTCGG
>JBFXGQ010000305.1:0-6018 GCA_050177915.1 Pseudodonghicola sp.
CCCCGCTCGCCGCATCCGCCCCCCGGGCTGAGATCGCCGCACCCGAGCCCTGGGCCCCCGGCGCGGAACAAGGCCGCAGGCCGCCGCGCCAGCGCCGGACCGGCCCCGCGGTCTGGCGCCAGGTCGACGCGGGCGCACCGCTCGGCAGTCGTCCGGATTTGGCTGGCATAAATCGCGCCGATCGGCGGTCGCGGCGCCAGCCCCCGGTCCGGCGCTGGCGCGGCTCGCCCGGTGGGGCGAAGGACGGCAACCGGCCGGCCCCCTGCCCCAGTTCGGCTTACTCCGCCGCCTGCGCGGCCTCCAGCGCGGCGGCCTTCTTCTCGACCTCTTCGACGATATGGTCGATCATCTGGTCGTTGGACATCTTGTGGCTGGCCTTGCCGGCCAGATAGACCATGCCCGAGCCGGCGCCGCCGCCGGTGAAGCCCACGTCGGTCATCAGCGCCTCGCCCGGGCCGTTGACGACGCAGCCGATGATCGACAGGGACATCGGCGTCTTGATGTGCTCCAGACGTTTCTCAAGGATTTCCACCGTCCTGATCACGTCGAACCCCTGCCGCGCGCAGGAGGGGCAGGAGATGATGTTGACGCCGCGATGGCGCAGGCCCAGCGATTTCAGGATCTCGTAGCCGACCTTGACCTCTTCCACCGGATCGGCGGAGAGGCTGACGCGAATGGTATCGCCGATCCCCATCCACAGAAGGTTGCCCAGACCGATGGCGGATTTGATCGTGCCCGACATCAGCCCGCCGGCCTCGGTGATGCCCAAGTGGATCGGCGCGTCGGTCGCCTCGGCGATGCCCTGATAGGCGGCGGCGGCCAGGAAGACGTCCGAGGCCTTCACGCTGATCTTGAACTCGTGGAAATCGTTGTCCTCGAGGATGCGGATATGTTCCAGCCCGCTTTCGACCATCGCCTCCGGGCAGGGCTCGCCGTATTTCTCAAGCAGATGCTTCTCGAGGCTGCCCGCGTTGACGCCGATGCGGATCGAACAGCCGTGATCCTTGGCGGCCCTGATCACCTCGCGCACCCGCTCGGGGCTGCCGATATTGCCCGGGTTGATCCGCAGGCAGGCGGCGCCGGCCTCGGCCGCCTCGATGCCGCGGCGGTAATGGAAATGGATGTCGGCGACGATCGGCACCGGGCTTTCCGCCACGATCTCCTTCAGCGCGCGCGACGAGGCCTCGTCGGGGACCGAGACGCGGACGATATCGGCGCCCGCCTCGGCCGCCGCCTGCACCTGCGCCACGGTGGCGAAGACATCGGTGGTCAGCGTGTTGGTCATGGTCTGCACCGAGATCGGCGCATCGCCCCCGACGGGGACATTGCCCACCATGATCTGGCGCGAGGTACGACGATAGATGTTGCGCCAGGGGCGCACCTGGTTCAGCGACATGACGGCGGTCCGTTTGCTGGTGTCCGTTACCGGGCTAGATAGGCCGCGCGCCGGCGGGCCGCAATGACAGCTTTGCGGATCGGCGCGGTTTCACGCGGTCCAGACCGGATTTGGCGGCCAGGCCGAGGGGGGAGCCAAGGGTCGGGCCGCGGCCCGATCCCGGATCGGTCCTATTGGTCGACCGGCTGCGCCTGCGCCACCATCCGGGCCAGGTCGTGGTCCTGCTCCAGATCGGCGACCTCGAACCGGTCGGTGACCTCGTCGATCGACAGCGGCAGGTTCGAGGTGACGACGCCGCGGTTGCCGACCGGACCGTAGTGCTTGCCGTTCAGCGCGAAATAGATCGCGCCGGATTCGCCCGCGCGCAGGGTCGGCGGCTCTTCGGTGGCGGGCACCTCATAGCTCTGTCCGCTTTCCATGATGCCCTCGAAGATCACCGTGCCATCCGCCGCGCGGACCCGCACCCAGGAGGGGCGCACCGCCACCATCACCAGATTCGGCGCCGCCTGTTCGACCACCTGCGGCACGATCTCCTCCTGACGCGGGGCGGTTGCCGCGGCCAGCTGCACCTTGGGCAGTTCCGGCGCGCTGAGCGCCCCGACACTGCGCGGATCGAGGGTGGAGATCGGCGCGTCGCGCGCCATCAGCACCGGCACATCCAGCGCCTGCGGCCGATAGAGACGGTCCAGCGCCTCGGCGCTGGGGGCGGTCATGCCGGCCTCGTTGCTGTCGCTGCGGCCGGCGCCGTTCAGCGGGTCGAGATCCGACAGCACCACCGGCACCTGTTCGACCGGCGCCACCTGCACCTGCTGCACCTCTTTCAGCACCGCCCAGCCGCCGTAGCCGATGCCGCCGATCAGCGCCAGCAGCACCAGGGTGGAGCCGATGGCGCGCGGTTCGATCTGGCTGAACAGCCCCTCGCGTTCGGGAATGAAGGGGGTGTTGGGCGCGGTGAAGGGATCGCGGTCGCCGCTCAGCCCCGGCTTCTTGCTGTCGGCGATGCGGGCGGGCCGCACCCCCGAGGCCTGGGCCGACATGCCATGGGCGACCGAGAAACCGCTTTCGCGGCAGAAGGCGGCAAAGGCCTCGTCCGGGTCCATGTTCAGATAGCGCGCGTAGGAGCGCACGTAACCGGCGATGAAGCCCGGCGTGTCGAAGGCGCTGGGATCGGTATTCTCGATCGCGGCGATGTAATTCGCCTTGATGCGCAGCTCGCGCTGCACATCAAGCAGGGACTTGCCCAGTGTCGCGCGCTCGCCGCGCATCATGTCGCCGAGTCGGACCTCAAAATCGTCGAACCCCTTCAGTTCGACAACCTCATCCACATTGGATTTGCGCTGGTGCTTGCGCCCAATCATCCCTGCCGTCCCGTGCCGCCTGCCGCGTGTTCCGATTTCACGCAGTGGAATCGCCCATCAGATTCGCCTGCGCTTGTTCTTGTGGGAAAGCTAGCACACCGCAAGACGATTGCACAGGATACGCGGCCTAGCCGGCCAGTTCGGCACGATTCAGCGCACAGTGCGACCAAAGTTCATCCATGGCCCTGACAAGCTTGTTCATCTCGTCGGGTCCATGCACCGGCGACGGCGTGAACCGCAGCCGTTCGGTGCCGCGCGGGACGGTGGGGAAGTTGATCGGCTGGACGTAGATGCCATAGCGTTCCAGCAGCATGTCGCTCAGGATCTTGGTGTGCACCGGGTCGCCCACCACAACGGGTACGATGTGGCTGCCGTGGTCGATGATCGGCAGACCCAGCGCCTTGAGCCGCATCTTCAGGATCTTGGCCTGTTCCTGATGCTTGTCGCGCAGCGCCTGATCGGTCTTCAGATGCGCGATCGAGGCGGCCGCCCCGGCGGCGATCGCCGGCGGCAGCGAGGTGGTGAAGATGAAGCCCGGCGCATAGGAGCGGATGGCGTCGCACATCTTGTCCGAGGCCGCGATATAGCCGCCGAAGACGCCGAAGGCCTTGCCCAGCGTGCCGTTGATGATGTCGATCCGATGCGCCAGCCCGTCGCGCTCGGACACGCCGCCGCCGCGGGGGCCGTACATGCCGACCGCGTGCACCTCGTCCAGATAGGTCAGCGCGTTGAATTCCTCGGCCAGATCGCAAAGTTCGCGGATCGGGCCGAAGTCGCCGTCCATCGAATAGACGGATTCGAAGGCGATCAGCTTGGGCGCCTCGGGGTCGTCGGCGGCCAGCAGTTCGCGCAGGTGGGCCAGATCGTTGTGGCGGAAGATCCGCTTGGCGCCGCCGTTGCGCTTGATCCCCTCGATCATCGAGGCGTGGTTCAGTTCGTCCGAATAGATGATCAGACCGGGGAACAGCTTGGGCAGCGTGCTCAGCGTCGCGTCATTGGCGATATAGGCCGAGGAGAACACCAGCGCGCCCTCCTTGCCGTGCAGATCGGCCAGCTCGGCCTCAAGCTGTTTGTGGTACACCGTGGTGCCCGAGATGTTGCGGGTGCCGCCGGAGCCGGCGCCGGTGGCGTCGATCGCCTCGTGCATCGCGGCCAGAACGGCGGGATGCTGGCCCATGCCCAGATAGTCGTTGCCGCACCACACGGTGATCGGCTGTTCGGTCCCGTCGGGCTTGCGCCAGGTGGCATGCGGGAACTGGCCCTTCTTGCGTTCGATGTCGATGAAGGTCCGATAGCGGCCTTCCTGATGCAAACGGTCGATCGCCAGATCCAGATATGCGTTATAGTCCACGCGACTTCCTCTTCGCTTTTGGCGTCCCGGTCCGTCGCCGGGGGGCTGTGATCGGGGACCCTTGAGCGGCAGGCCCCCTTCGCTGAGTGGAATTCTTATAAGTCCTGCCACCTTTTTGAACAGGCTACAATTTGCCGCTATGCGGTTTCATTGACCTGAGTCAAGCCTGCGCCGGCCGCAAGCGTCGATGCTGCGACGCAGCGAAATCCGGTCGATCCCCCGCGCGCCACCGCCGTGTCGCCGCCACCACCAGCCCGGGACAGGGTGCGGACCGCCGGCGGTGACCGCAGAACAGGGCCGATATTCATTCAAACATTCACCATCTTAAATGTTTCTTTCGCCGCCCCCCGACGACGCCCGCACGTCCGCCCCTTGCCCAGCCCCCGGGCAGACCCGCGATGCCGCACCTGCACGGTGGCGCGCTGCGGCACCGCCGCCCGTGGCGCCGCTGGACACCGGGGCGCGCGGTGCTAGTCTCCGCCCGTCCAAGCAACCTGTCAGGAGTCGCCCCATGTCCCTATCCGCCGTGCTCGCCCGAATCGATGCCGATCTGCCCGCGGCCACCGACCGCCTGATGGAATTCCTGCGGATCCCGTCGATCTCGACCGACCCGGCCTATAAGGCCGATTGCGACAGTGCCGCCGACTGGCTGGTGGCCGAGCTGAAGTCGCTGGGCATCGACGCCGAGAAACGCCCCACCCCCGGCCATCCGATGGTGGTGGGCCATGTCGGCGAGGCCGCCGAAGGCGTGCCGCACCTGCTGTTCTACGGCCACTACGACGTGCAGCCGGTCGACCCGCTGGCGCTGTGGAACACCCCGCCGTTCGAGCCGCAGCTGGAAGAGACCCCGAACGGCACCGTGATCCGCGGCCGCGGCGCGTCGGACGACAAGGGCCAGCTGATGACCTTTGTCGAGGCCTGCCGGGCCTGGACCGAGATCCACGGCGCCCTGCCCTGCCGCATCACCTTCTTCTTCGAGGGGGAGGAAGAAAGCGGCTCGCCCTCGCTGATCCCCTTCATGAAGGAGAACGCGGCCGAGCTGAAAGCCGATCTGGCGCTGATCTGCGACACTTCGATGGTGTCGCGCGGCGTGCCGTCGATCGCCTCGCAGCTGCGCGGCATGCTGAAGGACGAATTCACCATCACCGGCCCGCGCATCGACCTGCATTCGGGCCATTACGGCGGCCCCGGCCTGAACCCGCTGCGGGAGCTGTCGCGCCTCGTCGCCTCCTTCTACGACGAGGAGACCGGGCGCGTGGCGGTCGAGGGGTTCTATGAGGGCGTGCATGAGGTGCCGGCAGACCAGCTGCGCCAATGGCAGACCTGCGGTTTCGACGAGGCCGACTATCTGAACTCGGTCGGCTATACCGTTCCGCATGGCGAAAAGGCCTATTCGACGCTGGAACAGCAATGGGCGCGCCCGACGCTGGAGGTCAACGGCCTGTGGGGCGGTTATAACGGCGCGGGGTCCAAGACGGTGATCCCCAGCCAGGCGCATTGCAAGATCACCTGCCGGCTGGTCGGCGATCAGGACCCCGACGCGCTGCGCCAACGGATCCGCAAGCATGTCGAGGACCGGCTGTCGACCGACGCCAAGGTGACCTGGGACAACGACATGGAAGGCTCGCGCGCGCCGGTGATGAACATCGCCCGCCCCGAGTTCGAGGCGGCGCGCGGCGCGCTCAGCGACGAATGGGAGCGCGAGGCGGTGTTCACCGGCATGGGCGGCTCGATCCCGATTGCCGGCTTCTTCAAGTCGATCCTGGAGCTGGACGCGATGCTGATCGGCTTTGCCAATGACGACGACGCCATCCACAGCCCGAACGAGAAATACGACCTGAAGAGCTTCCACAAGGGCATCCGCAGCTGGGCGCGGGTGCTGGCGGCACTGACCAAATCGGCCTGAGTCAAAG
>JBFXGQ010000306.1:0-5993 GCA_050177915.1 Pseudodonghicola sp.
ACCATCTCTCCTTCCTCTGGGGCGACACCCAGCGGATCAACCGCTGGCAGCGGCTGATGCAGGCGCGCCAGGTGCATACCCGCGACAGCTTCATCGAGGCGCAGCTGGACACCGTCAGCTTCACCGCCCGCTCGCTGCTGCCGCTGATCGGGGCGGATCTGTGGTTCACCGGCGAGGCGGCGCCCGACGGCACGCCCGAGCGGCAACGGCAGATCGCGCTGACGCTGCTGGCCGAGTGGAACGGCGAGATGAACGAACATATGCCCGAGCCGCTGATCTATGCCGCCTGGCTGCGGGCGCTGCAGAAACGGCTGATCGAGGATGAGCTGGGGCCGCTCGCCGCCGAGTTCAAACATGTCGACCCGATCTTCATCGAGCGGGTCTATCGCGACATCGACGGCGCCGGCATCTGGTGCGACGTGCGCCAGAGCGCGCCGACGGAGACCTGCACCGACATGGCGCGGCTGGCGCTGGACGACGCGCTGGTCTGGATCGGCGAGACATACGGCACCGCGCTGGAAAGCCTGCGCTGGGGCGACGCGCATCAGGCGACCCACGATCACCCGGTGCTGGGCGACGTGCCGCTGCTGCGCTATTTCGTCAACATCCGCCAGTCTACCAGCGGCGGCGACAACACGCTGCAACGCGGCCTCACCTCTGGCGAGGATCCCGATCCCTTCCTCAACGTGCACGGGGCGGGCTATCGCGGCGTCTACGATCTGGCCGACCCGGACAGTTCGGTCTTCATCATCTCGACCGGGCAATCGGGGCATTTCCTGTCGCGCTATTACGACGACATGGCCCAGCTGTGGCGGCGCGGCGAATATATCCCGATGTCGCTGGACGTGAATCTGGCGCGCGCGGCGGCGGTGGGGGTCACCCGCCTGATCCCGCAAGACGCCAGGAACTAGGGCCGGGCCTGAGATCCAGGGGCCGTCGCGGCGGCGCAAGTTGCCGGCGGGACTGTCCTTGGATCGGGCATGACCCGTCGCGATGCGGCGCCAGTCTTTCAGACGAGCGGACGGGCGCCCGACGCCCGGCCGGTGATCGCGCATCGCAGGCCGTCGCGGGTTACATGGGTGAGACTGCTGAGAACGGTGCGGCCGCCAGAGCGGACAACGCCGCGTGGCGTCGGGGCCATGAAATCGAACCATTGCCTTGCCTTGGCAGAAACGATTTTGCAACAGTGCCGCGTACTCTGGCAGAACCCGTAGCCATGCCCGCAATCCCCTTGCCCTTCGTCGTCTCCGACCTGCTCATCCTCTTCGTGCTGCGCCTGATGAAACGCCGCAGGCGAGATCGCTGGTTCCTGATCTTCGTCGCTGCCTGTGCCGTGCAGACGACGCTGGTCGGCCTGCGCTGGAGCCTCGGCCTTGCTGAGGTTGGCTTCGTTCAACCCGTGCTCGCGGCCTGCCTTCCGCTTCTTGCCTTTGCGGCGTTCGTTTCACTGCGCGGCGGAGCGATTTCGCGCTGGCACCTCCTTTGGCCCGCTGCGGTGGTCCTGTGCTGGTGGGTGCTGCCGGCGGCAGTTGATCCGCTGCTGATCGTCGAGTTCATCGCCTACGGTATCGCGATCCTGGCATTGCGCTTGCCCGAAGAGGTGCTGACGCAGGTGCGGATCGGGGATGAATGGACGATCTCCTACGCGCGGGCCGGGACCTCAGCGTTGTTGTTCCTGAGCGCGTTATCCGACACGGTCGTGTCAGTCGCACTCGCCGATGGAGACCCCCTGGCCGCGGCGCCGGTCATTGCAGCTATGTTGAGCGTCACGCTGGTGGGACTGGCCGGCGGATTGCTGGGATATGTGACCGAGGCCACGCCGGAGGAGACTGATACGCCCCTGTCAGCTGTCCCGGACGCGGCCCTGCCGGAAGCGGCAGAGGAGCAGGCCATCCTGAGGGCTGTCGAGGAGCTCCTGGATAAAGGCCTCTACCGCGATTACGACCTGACATTGGAGCGGCTCGCGCGCCGCACGGGGATTCCAGCGCGCAAGATCTCCCGCGCCGTGAACCGTCTTCGTGGGTGCAGCGTGACCGATCTCGTCAACCGCTACAGGACGCGGGAGGCGATGCGCCTCCTGCGCGAGAGCGACTTTCCGGTGACCCGGATCATGCTCGAAGCCGGGTTCCAGACCAAGTCCAACTTCAATCGTGCGTTCAAGGCGATTGCAGGGCAAACGCCAAGCGCTTATCGGTCCTCAGGAAATTGACGACCATCCGGGCGATCTCGGCGTGCAGCTCCGGCCGCGGCACCGTTTCCCCCTCGCAGACGAAAGCGTCTTGCTGCAGCATCTCCGCGGCGCCCGGCCTGCAAATGCTCATGAAGGAGAAATGCGTCGCGCCGACGATCTCGGCATATCGGCTGGTCGCGGCGGGCAACAGGGCGGCTTGTGTCCGCCCCTCCCAGCCCAGCGGCAGGGCCGGATCCTCGACGCCGGAGACCAGTGCCAGAACCGGAACCGGAAGGCGCGAGAGACTGTCCGGCGTGAAGCCGCGGATCCCTTCCATATCAAGAAGAACCGCCGCCGAGATCCTCGGGTCGCGGGCCGAGACCGGCGCCATTGTCGCGGTCAGACCGCCCTTGCGGTAGAGGTTGCACAGCAGCTTTACGGTGTTGCTGCCACAGGCTTCGACAAGCAAAGGCGGGTCGAAGGTGCCGCCGGCCAGAAACAGCGCCGTCGAGCCACCGAGCGAATGGCCGATGACCGATATTCGCTCGCGGTCGATGCGCGGTCCCAGTTGCGGGTCCGCCAGCACCGCGTCGAGCACGCGCGAGACCTGATGCGGGCGTTCGGCAAGATCCGTGGCCCAGGCCGGCTTCATGTCGCCGAAGGTGGTCCCGGGCTGGTTCAGCGCGACGGCGATGAACCCGGCCCGGACCAGCCGCTCGGCGAGCCAGGCCTGATTGCGCCAAAGCCCACTGTAGCCGTGCGACAGCAGCGCGACCGGATGTGCGGTTCCCGATATCGCTGCGTCGCTGACCACGGGCACGCCGACGAACACCTCGTTCCCCGCCACAGTCGTCACAGGTGCGGATTGTTCCGTCGGATACCAGGCGACCGCCTGAAGTCCTGGGACTGCGAGCGTGCGGAAGCCGGCCGACGCGGGGTTGGTCGATGCGGGGTCGGCCGACGCGGTGGTGGCCACTGCCAGACCTAGGATGAGAAGAGCAAGAAAGCGCATGATACCTCCGATGCGGTTTGATGCCGTCTCATCGCATCGGCCTTGCGCGGGCGAGACCTCGAACGCGATCAAGGACCAGAAAACAGTGCGAAACGACGCAAGCGGCCGGTCATGCAGCGCGCAGCGATCGGCCGCTCCGTTCCGTAGCCCTGTTCTTCTCCGGTGTCTTCTCCGGGTGGTGACGGCCAGCCAGCTCGGCGGCTAGTTACAGGCCCTGAGCGGGGCAAAGGCGCAGGAAAAAGGCAATCGCCGCGCCCTTACAGCGCGGCGAATTGGGCCTCCTGGCGCGGGGTCCAGTAGACCGTCAGGTCGAACCCCTCCTCGGTCTGCTGCTCCTCGACGACCACGTCCTGGGCGAACAGCCAGGCCCGCTTGCGGCCCTCGGAAAAGGCCAGATGCAGCTGCGCCTCGTGCCGCACGGTCTGCAGCTGTTCGGCGACGGCGGCCAGCAGCGCGTCCACCCCATCGCCGGTCCAGGCCGAGATCGCGTAGACCCCCGGGATACGCAGGGCACGGGCCTGCATCGCCTCGCGCTCGGCCTCGGGCAGCCGGTCGATCTTGTTCCAGACCTCGATCTTCGGCCGTTCCTCATCCACCCCCAGCGAGGTCAGGATCGCCTCGACATCCGCCGCCTGTTCCTCGGTGCCGGGATGGCTGATGTCGCGCACATGCACGATCAGATCGGCGGCCAGTACCTCCTCCAGCGTGGCGCGGAAGGCGGCGACCAGCTCGGTCGGCAGGTCCGAGATGAAGCCCACCGTGTCCGACAGGATGATCTCGGGGCCGTCGGGCAGCTCGACCCGCCGCATGGTCGGATCGAGCGTGGCGAAGAGCATGTCCTTGGCCATCACGTCGGCGCCGGTCAGCCGGTTGAACAGCGTCGACTTGCCGGCGTTGGTGTAGCCCACCAGCGCGACGATCGGATAGGGTACCTTGGCGCGCGCCTTGCGGTGCAGCTCGCGGGTCTTGACCACCTTGTCGAGCTGCCGGCGCAGCCGCACCAGCTGTTCGTCGATGGCGCGGCGGTCGGCCTCGATCTGGGTCTCGCCGGGGCCGCCGACGAATCCGAGCCCGCCGCGCTGGCGTTCCAGGTGGGTCCAGGCACGGACCAGCCGGGTGCGCTGATAGCTCAGCGCCGCCATCTCGACCTGCAGCACGCCTTCGCGGGTGCGGGCGCGGTCGCTGAAGATTTCCAGGATCAGCCCGGTTCGGTCCAGGATCTTGACCTTCCACGCCTTTTCCAGATTGCGCTGTTGGACCGGGGTCACCGGCCCATCGATCAGCACAAGCTCGATCTCATTCGCCTTGAACCGTTCGCCAAGCTCTTCGATCTTGCCCGATCCGAAGAGATAGCCGGGCTGCGGCCGCGGCAGGCGCACGATTTCCGAACCGATAACCTCAAGACCAGGCAAAGCCGCGGCCAGAGCCACGGCTTCGTCAAGCGCCGGACCGGGATCGCGGCGGTCTGCATCGGATTTTATCTCGGGATGCAGCACCCAGGCGCGGGTGACATCCTCACCATGTTCCATCAAGAAGCGTCTTCGCCCTCATAGAGGCTGATCGGCTGGGCCGGCATGATGGTCGAGATCGCATGCTTGTAGACCAGCTGCGATTGGCCGTCCCGGCGGAGCAGCACACAGAAATTGTCAAACCAGGTGATCACGCCCTGCAGCTTCACCCCGTTGATCAGAAAAATCGTCACCGGAACCTTGGTTTTTCTGACGTGATTCAGGAATGCATCCTGCAGGTTCTGTCTGTCCGAAGCCATCTTTTATAAAACTCGCCCTTGTTCTTGCAACGCGATGCGGCCAACGCGCCCCTCGGGACCGAGTATGGAGTGACCCGCAGGGAGATTCCACCCGAAAAAACAATATCCTTTCACGTGCTTGTCGCAAATCGCCTAGTTGCGCCACAAATCCGGCGTGATCAGCGCAATGATCGCCAATGTTTCCAGCCGTCCCAGCACCATCGTGGCGCACAGAACCCCCTTGGCCCAGCCGCTCAATTCGGCCAGATGGATCGGCGTATCGGCGGCCACATGGATCAGCGGGCCGGTGGTCGACAGCGCCGCGATGCTCAGCACGATGGCCTGATCGAAGCTCAGACCCAGCGCGCCCAGAATCACGCAGACCAGCGTCAGCGACAGCGCGAACATCATGAAGGACACCCAGGCGATGAAGGCGCCGTTCTTCTGGATCCGCCGGTCGCCGCCGCCCTGCCCGCTGACCGAGCTCGGGTGCACCAGCCGCTCCATCTCGCGCAGACCGTTGAGGTAGAGCGCATAGACCCTGAGCAGCTTGACGCCGCCCGCGGTGGTCGCGACGCCGCCGCCGATCACCGCCAGCCCGGCCAGGATCAGCCCCGGCGTGCCCAGCCCCGACCAGGCCCGCGCCTCGTCCCAGTAGACGCTTTCGAATCCGGTGGTGGTCAGGAAGGAGGTGACGGTGAACAGCGCCCCCCACAGCGCCTCGAGCGCCAGCATCGGGTCGGCCAGCGGCTGGATCTCCAGCGCCGCCAGCCAGTGGCGCAGGAACAGCAGCACCGGCACCCCCATGATGATCAGCAGGCCGGTGCGGAACTCGGGGTCCTTGTCCAGCTTGGCCTGCCGGGTGGTCGAGGTATCGGTGGAGAAGGTCAGCCGCGACAGCGCGAAGAACATGAACAGGAACAGCAGCGCCTCGCCGGCGATCCCGGCCTGAGAACCCGCCATGCCGCCCACCGGCGAGATCCCCGAGGTCGCCATCACCGACATCGCATGGCACAGCGCGGTCAGCGATTCCTCGCCCGCGATCAGCAGCGCCACCCAGACCA
>JBFXGQ010000307.1:0-5989 GCA_050177915.1 Pseudodonghicola sp.
CGGCAAGCTGGAGCTGATGGAGCTGTTCTCCGCCTCCTCCACGGCGACGCAGCCGGCGGGGCAGATCGACTATGTGGCGGCGAACGAATACCTCAACGCCTTCGCGCAGGGCCGCAAGGGCGCGGCGACGCGAGTGATGGCGGTGGACTGGGGGGTCTGGTCGCAGGTCGGCATGGCCGCCGATGCGATGGCCGCGCGCCAGGGCGCCGGCAAGCCCGGCGACCGGGTGGAGTGCGACCAGCCGCTGTTGCAGCAGACCGGCTTCGACGCCGCCGGCAACCGGCTGTTCGTCTCGACCTGGGACGCGCAGGAGGCCTGGGTGTTCGACCAGCACCGCACGGCGGCCGGCGACGCGCTGTTGCCCGGCACCGGCTATGTCGAGCTGGCGGCCGAGGCGATGGCGGCCCATGGCATCGACGTGCCCTATGAGATCCGCGATCTCTATTTCCTGCGTCCCTTGCGGGTTGCGGATGCCAGTCCCCGCCGCGCCGTCCTGCGGCTGGAGCCGGAGGAGGCGGCGCTGAACCTCACCGTGCATTCCGCGCTCGGCCCCGACGAGGCCGCGGGACACGAGTTGAACGCGCAGGCGCAGATCCTGCCGCGCCCGCATCTGGCCGCCCCGGCGGCGCTGGACCTTGCCGCCATCGCCGCGCGCTGCGGCACGGCGGACACCGCCGCCGCCGGCGACCGGCTGCACTCGCCGCAGGAGGCGCATCTGCGCTTCGGGCCGCGCTGGCATGTGCTGCGCCGCCGGGCGCTCGGCGCCGGCGAGGGCCTTGCCACGCTCGCCCTTCCGCAGCAGTGTCACGGCGATCTGGCCAAGGGCTATCTGATGCACCCCGGGCTGCTGGATCTGGCCACCGGCTGGGCCATCGCGCTGGCGCCGGGCTATGACGGCAAGACGCTCTGGGTGCCGGTCTGCTACCACGCGATCCGGGTGCTGGCGCCGCTGCCGGGCGAGATCCGCAGCTGGGTGCGCCTGTCGCCCGGCGAGGCCGCCGACGGCTATGTCAGCTTCGACGTGACGCTGACCGACCCGCAGGGCAATATCTGCGTCGAGATCGAGGGGTTCCAGATGACCCGCACCGGCGGCACGCTGGACTTCTCTGCCCCCGCCAAGCCGGATGCGCAGGCCGCCGATCTGGGGCTGGTGGCGGCGATCGCCGACACCCCGCTCACCCCGGAGGAGCTGCGCCTGCGCCACAACATCGGCCAGGGCATCCGCCCCGAGGAAGGGCCGGAGGCGCTGACCCGCGCCCTCGCGCTCGGCCTGCCGCAGGTGCTGGTCAGCACGCTGGAGCTGCCGGCGCTGATCGCCCAGGCCGCAAGGGTCAGCGCGCCCAAGGCCGAGGAGGATCAGAGCTTCGACCGCCCCGATCTGGACACCGATTACGTCGCCCCGCGCACCGAGGTGGAAAAGACCCTGGCGGGCCTGTTCTCCTCGCTTCTCGGGGTCAGCCGCGTCGGTATCGAGGACAGTTTCTTCGACCTCGGTGGCCATTCGCTGATTGCGGTACGGCTGTTCGCCCGGATCAGCCGGCTCTATAACGTCGAATTCCCGCTCTCCACCCTGTTCGAGGCGCCGAGCGTGGCGCAGCTGGCCGCGCTGATCGCTGCCCGCACCGGCATCACCGGCGATCTGGCCGAGGGGGAGGAAGCGCCCAGGGCCGAGGCCGCCCCGGCCTTCACCCATCTGGTGGCGCTGCACAAGGGCGGCAGCAGCAGCCGCACGCCCTTCTTCCTGGTCGCCGGCATGTTCGGCAACGTGCTGAACCTGCGCCATCTGGCGCTGATGCTGGGCCGCGACCGGCCGGTCTGGGGGCTGCAGGCCCGCGGGCTGATCGGTGGCGACGAACCGCACCGCCGGATGGAGGAGGCCGCCGCCGACTATCTCGCCGAGATCCGCCAGGTGCAGCCGCACGGGCCCTACCTGCTGGGCGGCTTCTCGGGCGGCGGCATCACCGCCTATGAGATGGCCCGCCAGCTTGAGGCCGAGGGCGAGGAGGTCGCGCTGCTGGTCATGCTGGACACGCCGCTGCCGGTGCGCCCCGAACTCTCCGGCCGCGACAAGGCGCTGATCAAGATGCAGGAGCTGCGCCGCAAGGGCGCCGGATACTTGGGCGAATGGGCCGGCAACCGCATCCGCTGGGAGCTGCAGAAGCGCCGCGGCACCCCGGCGCTGGTCAGCACCGGCACCAGCTTCAACAACGCCGGGATCGAGGCCGCCTTCCGCGACTCGCTGCTGGCCTATGATCTGAAGCCCTGGACCGGCCCGATGGTGCTGTTCCGCCCGCCGCTCGACCGGCACTGGAAGGTCTCCGGCGGCAATTGGGTCAGCGCGGCGCGCGAATATGTCTTCGCCGACAACCAATGGACTGCCTGGGTGCCGCGCACCCGGGTGATCGAGGTGCCGGGGGATCACGACTCGATGGTGCTGGTGCCCAATGTCAGCGTGCTGGCGGAGAAGATGAAAGCGGTGATCGACCGCGCCGAAGCCGGGCAGCCGCCCGACAGTCCCGAGGTCGCGGCGATCACCCGGGAAGCCGCAGAGTGAGTGTTATGAGTGAACCGACAGTTCTGACCATCCTGCTGAACTTCCGCACCCCGGATCTGACCCTGAAATCGGCCGAGGCCGCGCTCGGGGCGATGGAGGGGATCGCGGGCGAGATCGTGATCGTCGACAACGAGTCCGGCGACGGCTCCTTCGCCCGTCTTGCGACCGAGGCCGAGGCGCGCGGCTGGACCAGAGGCAACCGGCTCAGGGTGCTGGCCTCGGGGCACAACGGCGGCTTCGGCGCCGGGATGAATTTCGGCATGCGCGCCGGCCTGTCCTCGGGCGCGGCGCCGGATTTCTACTATCTGCTGAACTCCGACGCCTTTCCCGAGCCGGACGCGATCCGCCTGCTGCGCGACTTCCTGACCGGCCATCCGCAGGCCGGCATGGCCGGCAGCTTCGTGCATGGCGTCGATGGCGCGCCGCATCGCACCGCCTTCCGCTTTCCCTCCATCGCCGGCGAATTCGAGATGGCGGCGCGCACCGGCGTGTTCTCGCGCCTGCTGCGGAACTCGATCGTCGCCCTGCCGATCCCCGAGGGCGAGACCCAGGTCGACTGGACCGCCGGCGCCAGCCTGATGCTGCGCGCCGACATGATCCGCCAGATCGGCGGCTTCGACGAGACCTTCTTCCTCTATTACGAGGAAACCGACCTCTGCCTGCGGGCGGCGCGGGCCGGCTGGCCCACCTGGTATCTGCCGCAAAGCCGGGTGGCGCATCTGGGCTCGGCCTCCACCGGCATGAAGGTCTGGCGGCGCACGCCGGGCTACTGGTTCGATTCGCGGCGCCATTACTTCAGCAAGAACCACGGCGCCGCCTATGCCGCCGCCGCCACGCTGGCCCGGGTTGCCGGCCAGTCGATCTGGGGCCTGCGCCGGCTGATCCAGCGCAAGCCGCAGGCCGATCCCGACCATTTCCTGCGCGACCTGATCGCGCATTCCTTCGGGCCGGCTCGTCCCGCCCCGACCGTTTCAGCCACCCTCGCCGAGGATAGCAAATGACCGCCTTTTCCTGTGTTCTGATTGGTAATGAATCCCTGTTGATCGGCTGCGGCGACGCGCTGCGCGCCGCCGGCCATGACATCCGTGCCGTGGTCTCGCGCGATCCCGACATTCAGGCCTGGGCCCGCGGTCACGGGGTGCCGGTGGAGGAGAAGATCGCCGCGCTGGCCGACCGTTTCGCGCAAGGCGGCTTCGACTGGCTGCTGTCGATCGCCAACCTCAACGTGATCCCCGACGCGGTGCTGGCGCTGGCCGCCAAGGGCGCGGTCAACTTCCACGACGGTCCGCTGCCGCGCTACGCCGGGATCAACGCGCCGGTCTGGGCGCTCGTCGAGGGCGAGACCGACTATGGCATCACCTGGCACATGATCGAGGGCGGCATCGACGAGGGCGATATCCTGGCCCAGGCGGAGTTCGCCATCGCCCCCGACGACACCGCCTTTTCGCTGAACTCGAAATGCTACGGCGCGGCGATGGACAGTTTCGCCACCGTGATCGAACAGCTTGAGACCGGCGCGCCCACGCGGCAGCCGCAGGATCTGAGCCTGCGCAGCTACTTCCCCCGCGATGCGCGCCCCGACGCCGCCGCAAGGCTGGACTTCCACCGCCCCGCCGCCCGGCTGGCGGCGCTGGTGCGCGCGCTGGATTTCGGCGGCTACTGGAACCCGCTGGCCTGCCCGAAAGTCGAGATCGCGGGCCAGGTGCTGCTGGTCGGCGCGGCCGAACTCACCGGGGCCGCCCAGGGGCTGCCCGGCGCGGTGATGGCGGTGGAGCGCGACAGCGTCACCGTGGCCACCGGCGACGGCGCACTGCGGCTGTCGAAACTGACCACGCCCGAGGGCGCCGCCGTCGCGACCGCCGATCTGGCGAAACCCGGCGACACCCTGCCCTCGCCCGAGGCGGAGACCGCCCGCCGCCTGACCGAGGCCCTGGCCACCACGCTGAGGCCCGAACCGCAATGGCGCCGGGCGCTGGCCGCGCTGCACCCGCTGCCGGTGCCATTGGCCACCGCCGCCGGCACCGCGCCGGAGTGGGAGGCGCTGCGCATCGCCACGCCGGACGGGCTGACGCCCGACCGCGCCGCGCTGGCCACCCTCGCCTGGGCGCTGCTGAGCAGCGGTGAGGAGGCCGCCGATCTGTCGCTGACCACCCCGGCGCTGATTGCCGCCGAACAGGCCGCGCCCGGCTATGTCTCGGCCTGGGTACCGCTGCAGGTCCGCACCGGCGCCACGCTGGCCGCGACCGCCGAGGCGCTGGTCAAGACCCGCGCGCGCGCCGCGCAGGGCGGTTTCGCCCGCGATCTGGTGGCCCGCGATCCGCAGATCGACTGGACCGGCGCCCCGGGGATCGCCCTGGCGCTCGACGGGGCCGGCCCGCTGCCCGGCAGCATCGCCACCGTCGCGATCCGCGACGAGCGGGTGGTGCTGCACGCCGACCGCGCCCGGCTGGACGACGATGCCGCCGAGCTGCTGGCCCGCCGGCTGGAGGCCGCGCTGCAGGCCGTCGCCGGGGCCGACAATGCCACCGAACTGGGCGCACTGAACATCCTGCCCGCCTCGGAACGCCGCAAGACGCTGCAGACCTGGAACGCCACCCAGGCGGCATTCGACCCCGACCTGACCATCCCCCGCGCCATCGAGGCGCAGGTGGCCAAAACCCCCGGGGCCACCGCGCTGGTGTTCGAGGACAAGACGCTCAGCTATGCCCAGCTCAACGCCCGCGCCAATGCGGTGGCGGCGCAGCTGCGCGCCATGGGGGTGGCGCCGGGGGCGCATGTCGGCCTCTACCTGCGCCGCGCGCCCGAGCTGGTGATCGCCGCCCTCGCCATCATGAAGGCCGGCGGCGCCTATGTGCCGCTCGACCCCGCCTATCCGGCCGACCGCATAGCCCATTACATCGGCGACAGCCGCGCCCAGGTGATCGTCACCGACGCCGCCCAGAGCGGTGAGCTGCCGCAGACCACGGCGCAGCTGCTGCTGCTCGACGGCGACGCCGAACTGGCCGAGAACGTCGACGGCGGCGCCACCGGCGCGGATCTGGCCTATCTGATCTATACCTCCGGCTCTACCGGCCTGCCCAAGGGGGTGATGGTCGAACACCGCAACGTGTCGAACTTCTTCGCCGGCATGGACGACCGCATCGGCGTGCCGCAGAACGGCACCTGGTTCGCGGTGACCAGCCTCAGTTTCGACATCTCGGTGCTGGAACTGTTCTGGACGCTGGCGCGCGGCTTCAGGCTGGTGCTGTCGGGCGACGAGAACCGCGCCGTGGTGTCGAAAGGCCCGCTGGCGGTCAGCGACCGCAAGATCGACTTCAACCTGATGTACTGGGGCAATGACGACGGCATCGGCCCGAAGAAGTACGAACTGCTGCTGGAGGGCGCGAAATTCGCCGATGCCAACGGGTTCAACGCCGTCTGGACGCCGGAACGCCA
>JBFXGQ010000308.1:0-5986 GCA_050177915.1 Pseudodonghicola sp.
TTCACCTGACACGAAATCTGGTGTGGGGACGTGACATTCCCCCCCAGGAATCGTATAAAATGACAAAAATATAAAGGATCTTCTCGATGGCCGAAGGCAACCAGGCACCGACAGAATATGGCGCCGATTCCATCAAGGTTCTCAAAGGGTTGGAGGCTGTCCGCAAACGTCCGGGCATGTACATCGGCGACACCGACGACGGCTCGGGCCTGCATCACATGGTCTACGAGGTCGTCGACAACGGCATCGACGAGGCGCTGGCCGGTCACGCCGACCATGTGGCGGTGAAAATCCACGCCGATTCCAGCGTTTCTGTCACCGATAACGGCCGCGGCATCCCGGTGGACATCCACCCCGAAGAGGGGGTCTCGGCGGCCGAGGTCATCATGACCCAGCTGCATGCCGGCGGGAAATTCGACAGCAACTCCTACAAGGTCTCGGGCGGTCTGCACGGCGTCGGCGTGTCGGTGGTGAACGCGTTGTCGGTCTGGCTGGAGCTGCGCATCTGGCGCAATGGCAAGGAGCATGTCGCGCGGTTCGAGCACGGCGATTGCACCGAACATCTGAAGGTGGTGGGCGACTGCGGCGACCGCACCGGGACCGAGGTGCGCTTCCTCGCCTCGACCGATACCTTCAGCAATCTCGAGTATTCCTTCGAGACGCTGGAGAAGCGGCTGCGCGAGCTGGCCTTCCTGAACTCCGGCGTGCGGATCATCCTGGAGGACGAGCGTCCGGCCGAGCCGCTGAAGACAGAGCTGCACTATGACGGCGGGGTGAAGGAGTTCGTCAAATACCTCGACCGCCACAAGTCGCCGGTGATGCCGGAGCCGATCTATATCACCGGCGACCGCGACGACATCGGCATCGAGGTGGCGATGTGGTGGAACGACAGCTATCACGAGACCGTGCTGCCCTTCACCAACAACATCCCGCAGCGCGACGGCGGCACCCATCTGGCCGGCTTCCGCGGCGCGCTGACCCGGACCCTGACCAAATACGCGCAGGAAAGCGGCATCGCCAAGAAGGAGAAGATCAACTTCACCGGCGACGATGCCCGCGAAGGTCTGACCTGCGTGCTGTCGGTCAAGGTGCCCGATCCGAAATTTTCCAGCCAGACCAAGGACAAGCTGGTCAGCTCCGAGGTGCGTCCGGCGGTCGAGAATCTGGTGGCCGAAAAGCTGGGCGAATGGTTTGGCGAACACCCGGCCGAGGCCAAGGTCATCGTCGGCAAGATCGTCGAGGCGGCGCTGGCCCGCGAGGCGGCGCGCAAGGCGCGCGAGCTGACCCGGCGCAAGAGCGCGCTGGACGTGAACTTCCTGGCCGGCAAGCTGAAGGATTGTTCGGAAAAGGATCCGTCGAAAACCGAAGTCTTCCTGGTCGAGGGGGATTCGGCCGGCGGCTCGGCCCAGACCGGGCGCGACCGGCGGACCCAGGCGATCCTGCCGCTGCGCGGCAAGATCCTGAACGTGGAACGGGCGCGGTTCGACAAGATGCTGGGCTCGCAGGAGATCGGCAACCTGGTGATGGCGCTGGGCACCGGCATCGGCCGGGACGAGTTCAACATCGACAAGCTGCGCTACCACAAGATCGTCATCATGACCGACGCCGACGTCGACGGCGCCCATATCCGCACGCTGCTGCTGACCTTCTTTTACCGGCAGATGCCGGAGCTGATCGAGGGCGGCTATCTCTATATCGCGCAGCCGCCGCTCTATAAGGTCGCGCGCGGCAAGTCCGAGGTCTACCTCAAGGACCAGGCGGCGCTGGACGACTACCTGATCCATCAGGGCGTCGAGGGCGCGGTGCTGAAGCTGGGGAATGGCGAGGAGATGATCGGCGCCGACCTGACCCGCGTGGTCGAAGAGGCGCGGCAACTGCGCCGCGTGCTCGATGCCTTCCCGACCCATTACCCGCGCCACATCATGGAACAGGCGGCGATCGCCGGCGCCTTCGTGCCCGGCGCGGTGGACGCCGACCTGCAGGGCGTGGCCGACCGGGTGGCGGCACGGCTGGACCTGATCGCGCTGGAATACGAAAAGGGCTGGCAGGGCCGCATCACCCAGGACAAGGGCATCCGCCTGGCCCGCATCCTGCGCGGGGTCGAGGAGGTCCGCACGCTGGACGGTCCGATGCTGCGCTCGGGCGAGGCGCGCCGCACCGGCAGTTTCACCCAGTCGCTGCAGGAGGTCTACGGCACCGCCGCGCAGCTGGTGCGCAAGGATCGCAGCCAGGCGATCTACGGTCCGCTCGGCCTGCTGAAGGCGATCCTGGAAGAGGGCGAGAAGGGGCTGACGCTGCAACGCTACAAGGGTCTGGGCGAGATGAACCCGGAACAGCTGTGGGAAACCACGCTGGACCCGGAGGCGCGCACGCTGCTGCAGGTCAAGGTCAACGACATGGCCGAGGCCGACGATCTGTTCACCAAGCTGATGGGCGACGTGGTGGAACCGCGGCGCGAGTTTATCCAGCAGAACGCGCTGAACGTCGAGAACCTGGACTTCTGATCCGGCAGGCCGCGCGGCCGGAGGGGCGCTGCCCCTCTGCGCCTGCGGCGCATTCACCCCGGAGTATTGGGAGCGAGAAGAAGACCGCAGGCCGTCCGCGTCTTTTTGCGCGGGCGGCCTGCATTGTTCTGGGCAAAGCCTGCGGCGCGGTCTAGCGTGCCGGCATGGAGACCCGGGAGGATATTCACGACAGCCGCTATGCTTGGCTGCGGCTTTGCGTGACGCTGGCCATCGGCATGGTGGCCAATGTCGGCATGTGGGCAGTCATCGTCATCATGCCGGCGGTGGAGGTGGAGTTCGGCGCCGGCCGCGCCGAGGCCTCGCTGCCCTACACGCTGACCATGGTGGGTTTCGGCCTGGGCAACCTGCTGATCGGACGGCTGCTGGACCGCTTCGGGGTGACGCGGGCGCTGATCGGCGCGGCGGTGGCGATCGCGGCGGGCTTCGGGCTGTCGACGCTGATGCCCTCGATCCCGACGCTGGCGGCGGCGCATCTGCTGCTGGGGCTGGGCACGGCGGTGGGCTTCGGGCCGCTGATCGCCGATATCTCGCATTGGTTCCTGCGCCGGCGCGGTATCGCCGTGGCGCTGGTGGCCAGCGGCAATTACCTTTCCGGTGCGATCTGGCCGATGCTGCTGGCGGGCATGCTGGCGGGCAGCGGCTGGCGCATGGTCTATCTGACGCTGGCGGCGGTGGTCGTGGTGACGGTGGTGCCGCTGTCGCTGCTGCTGCGCCGGCGGGTGCCGCTGGCGGCGCAGGCCCGTGCCGAGGCTGCCTCGGCGCTGGCGGCGCGCTCGGCCGGGCTGTCGCCGCGGGCGCTGCAAGGGCTGCTGGGGCTGGCCGGCATCGCCTGTTGCGTGGCGATGTCGATGCCGCAGGTCCATATCGTCGCCTATTGCGTCGGCCTCGGCTACGGTCCCGCCGTGGGGGCCGAGATGCTGTCTCTGATGCTGCTGGGCGGGGTGGTCAGCCGCATCGTCTCGGGCCTGGTCGCCGACCGGCTGGGCGGGGTCAAGACGCTGCTGGCGGGCTCGGTGCTGCAATGCGTCGCGCTGATGTTCTACCTGCCCTATGATGCGATGGTGCCGCTCTATGTGGTCAGCACCGTCTTCGGGCTGAGCCAGGGCGGCATCGTGCCCTCCTATGCGCTGGTGGTGCGCGAATACATGCCCGCGCGCGAGGCCGGGGCGCGGGTCGGTTTCGTGATGATGATGACCATCGTCGGCATGGCGCTGGGCGGCTGGATGTCGGGCTGGATCTATGACCTGAGCGGCAGTTACCGGCTGGCCTTTCTGAACGGCATTGCCTGGAACGGGCTGAACATCCTGATCGTCGGCGCGCTGCTGCTGCGGTCGCGGCCGCGGGCACCGCGCGGGGTGCCGGCCTAGGCTGAGGGTGCCGGTGCCGCCGCCAGCAGCACGGCGCGCAGCCGGTCGGCCTCGGCGACCTGCAGCCGCACCGGCAGGGTGATCACCGAAGCGCGGAACTCCGGTGGCAGCCGGGTGGCGTCCTTTTCGGTGGTGACCAGCTGCGCCCCCAGCGCCCAGGCCTCGGCCTGCAGCCGTTTCATCAGCGTCGGCGACAGCGGCTGATGATCGTCCAGCGGCTCCGCCCGCAGCAGATTGGCGCCGAGGCTGCGCAGGGTGGCGAAGAATTTCTCAGGGTGGCCGATGCCGGCGAAGGCCAGCACCGGCGCGCCGTCCCAGTCCATGCCGGTCTGCAGCGGGGCCAGTTCGGCAGTGAGATGTGGCAGGCTCAGCCGGGCGCCCCAGCGGTCGCGGAACCGCGCCTGCGCCGCCGCATTCCCCAGCGACAGCACCAGATCGGCGCGGGCGAGGCCGGTGGCCACCGGTTCGCGCAGCGGGCCGGCGGGCAGGCAGCGGCCGTTGCCGAAGCCGCGTTCGGCATCCACCACCACGATGGAGAGATCCTTTTTCACGCCCGGGTTCTGAAAGCCGTCGTCGAGCACGATCACCGTGGCCCCGGCGGCGGCCGCCGCGCGGGCCCCGGCGGCGCGGTCGCGGGCGACCCAGACCTCGGTGAAGGCGGCCAGCAGCAGGGGTTCGTCGCCGGTCTGTTCGGCCCGGTGGCGCATCGGGTTGACCCGCACCGGCCCGGTCAGGCTGCCGCCATGGCCGCGGCTGACGACATGCGGGCGATGGCCGGCAGTGCGCAGCGCCTCGACCACCCAGATCGCGGTGGGGGTCTTGCCGGTGCCGCCGGCGTTCAGATTGCCGACGCAGATCACCGGCACGCCGGGGTCGATGCCGGGGCCGCGCGCCAGCCGCCGCGCGGTGGCGCGGGCGTAGAGCGCGCCCAGCGGGGCCAGCAGACGGGCCTGCCAGCCGGGATGGTCGGGCGGGTTGGACCAGAACTCAGGCGCGCGCATCGGCGGCCTCGCGCTGGTCCAGCCGGTCCTGGATCATCTCGATCAGATGGTCGGTGAGCGCGGCGCTTTCGGTCACCGTCTCCCAGCCGGCCAGCGCCATCGCGGCGGCGTGGTCGGGGGCGGAGAGCTGGACCACCGCATTGGCGAGGCTGGCGGTATCGCGCACGGTGCGCGCGGCACCCGCATCGGCCAGCCGGGCATAGGCGGCGGCATGGTCCGCGACATGCGGCCCGTAGAGTACCGCCGAGCCCAGAGCCGTCGCCTCGTAGGGGCTGTTGCCGCCGGCCTGCGGCGACAGCGACCCGGCCATGAAGGTCACCGGCGCCATCCGGTACCACAGGCCCAGATCGGCGCTGTCGTCGCAGATCAGCAGCTGGGTGTCCTCGCCGATGCTGTCGCCGCCGTGCCAGTCGGCATAGCGCAGCCCGGCGGCCTCGGCCGCCGCGATCAGCGCGCCGGCGTCGTCGGCATCGGCGGGCACCGCCACCAGCAGCAGCCGGTGCTGCAGCCGGAGCGCGTCGCGGTGGGCGTCGATCACCGCCGCGATCTCGTCGCCGCGGATCAGGGCGGCCAGCCACAGCGGCCGGCCGGCCAGCGCCTGGGTCGCGGCGTTCAGCGCGGTATCGGGGCAGGGCGGCGGGCTGGCGCCGGTGGTCAGCCGGCTCTGCACGCTGATCCGGCGCGCCGGCACCCCCAGCCGGCGCAGCTGTGCCGCGGCGGCGGTGTTGCTGGTCAGGATGGCGTCGAACCGCTCCAGACAGGGGCGGGTGATGTCCGACAGCCAGCCGTTGCGCCGGCGCGGCAGGTCCGTACTGTCCAGATCGGCGAGGATCATGTCGGTGCCCTGATCGGCGGCCTGGCAGATCAGGTTCGGCATCAGGTCGCCGCCGGTCCACAGGCAGATGCCGGGCCGCCAGTGATCGAGAAAGGCGCGCACCGCCAGCGGGTGATCCGACAGGAGCGGCACCGGCGCACCGCGCCCGTCCGCGGCGCGGCCCAGCAGCGGGCCCGACAGCGGCACGGTGGCATTGACGGTCAGCAGCAGGTTGACCTCGGGCCGCTGGGCGCGCAGTCGCTGGCCCAGATCGCTGAG
>JBFXGQ010000309.1:0-5976 GCA_050177915.1 Pseudodonghicola sp.
TTCGCCGCATCCCTGCCATGGATAGACGACGAAATCCTTGTCATGCTCCAACTCACCGGCCTCCGGCCCGGCCGCGATGACCCGGCCGACCGGTTCGTGCCCCATCACCAATGGCAATTTCATGCCGCGCTCGCCAAAGCTGAGCGTCTGGCCGTGGCCCAGATTGTAACAGCCTTCGCGGATATGCAGATCGCTGTGGCAAACGCCGTTCGCGGTAACCCGCAACAGCACTTCGCTGCCGCTTACCTCGGGGTCGGGGCGCTCTTGCGTTTCAAGTGGCTTTCCAAATTCGGCCAGGGTTTCGCATTTCATTGTGGTTTCTCCTCAGATTTCAGCCTGTGCGATGAATTTATAGGTCAGATAGGCCTCAAGCCCCTCAACGCCGCCTTCGCGGCCATATCCCGACTGCCGCCGCCCTCCGAGCGAGGAGTCCAGAAAGACCACGCCAAACCCGTTGATCCCGACCATGCCCGCATCCAGCGCCGCCGACACCCGGTCGGCACGATCCTGCGAGCCGGTAAAGGCATAGGCACCAAGGGCGAAATCAGTACTGTTCGCCTTTGATACCGCATCATCGAAATCGGTGAACCTGTTGACGATCGCCACCGGGCCAAAGGGTTCTTCTTGCATGATGCGCGCCTCGGGCGGGACATCGGCCAGCACCGTGGGGGCGTAAAAATTGCCGGGCCGGTTCAACCGCATTCCCCCGGTCAGAACCCGTGCGCCCTGAGCGATGGCGTCCTGTACCAACGCATCCACCGCCTCGATCCGGGCCGGACTCATCAGCGGACCCATCTGGGTGTCAGGCTCCATGCCGTCACCGACGGTCAGGATTGAAAACTTCTCGGCAAAGCCGGTGGCGAAGGCGTCGCAGATCCCGTCCTGCACCAGAAAACGCGTCGGCGATATGCAGACCTGCCCGGCGTTGCGGGCCTTTGTCGCGACGGAAAGATCAAGCGCGCGGTTCAGATCGGCGTCGTCGAATACGACTACCGGGGCGTGACCGCCCAGTTCCAGAACACATGGCTTGGCTGTGGCCCCGGCCTGCGCGCCAAGGATCTTGCCCACCCGGGTCGATCCAGTAAAGGCGATCTTTCGGATTACGGGCGAAGCAATCAAAGCCGCGCTGATCCGGCCCGGATCGCCGATCAGGACATTGAGCGTGCCGCGCGGCAGACCCGCTTTCTCCAGTGCCTTGGCGACGGCCTGAAAGCACATCGGGGTTTCTTCGGCGGGCTTGACCACCACCGGGCACCCAACCGCAAGCGCCGACGCCATCTTGCGCGCCGCAAGCGAGGCCGGGAAATTCCAGGGCGCAATCGCGGCAACCGGGCCGATCGGCTCCTTGCGCATGGTCCGCGCCACGTATCCCGGCATTGCGTCCAAGGAGCGATCCTTCAGCTCTGCCGCCGCATCCGCGCTCCATTCAAGCAGGGCGGCACAGTTTTCGATCTCCAACCGGCTTTCGGCCAGGGGCTTGCCCAGTTCCAGCGTCATGTGGCGCGCGGCGGTTTCGGCGTCTTTGCGCAGTTCGGCGGCGGCCTTGTGCAATATGGCGCTGCGGTCCAACAGGGACATGCCCGACCAGATCGGAAAGGCGGCCTCTGCCGCATTCAGCGCCCGTTCGACATGGGCCGCGTCGGCCATAGGAAAAGCCGCCAGAATTTTACCCGTAGCCGGATTACTGACCTGACCCATGTTCGGGGTTTCGGCAATCCATGCGCCATCGACGAAAAGCGCGGGCTGCCCGTATTCGGGATGATGCGGTGTCATGAGATCCTCGGATTATGTGTAGATTTTGGGTTTCGCGAACGTTGGCATGCGCGGACAGCGCGGCGAACAGGGATGCCCCCCTGCCCGCCACAACCTTTCGAACGCAGAGCGTCAGTTGCAGGTATATCCGCCGTCCACGACCAGTTCGGAACCATGCACGAAGGATGCATCGTCAGAGGCCAGGAACAAAACGGCCTGCGACACCTCTTCGGGTTTGCAGGGCCGGTCGAACAGGGTTGCCCCCATGATCGCGGCACGGGTTTCGGCATCGCTGTGCAGCAGATCCTTGGTCATCGGCGTGTCGATAACACCGGGGTGGATGGAGTTGACGCGAATGCCGTGCTCGATCAGATCGACCGCACAGGATTTCGTCATCAGCCGCACCGCGCCCTTGCTGGCGATATAGGCCCCGGCCATCGGCGCACCGACGATGCCGTAGATCGACGAAATATTCACGATGGACCCGCCGCCGCTGTCCTTCATCAGAGGCACACAGGCGCGAATGCCCAGGTAGACACCCTTTACGTTGACGTTGAACACCTTGTCCCATTCATCCGGTTCGGTTTCATGCGCCGGTTTCAGGATCAGGATGCCGGCGTTGTTGACCAGCACGTCCAGACGGCCGGCTTTTTCCTTGACCGTTGCGGCCACCGTGTTCCAGTCGGCTTCGCTGGCGGCGTCATGCTTGATGAATTCGGCCTTGCCGCCAGAGGCGCGGATGCCTTCGACAACGGCATTGCCCGCCGTTTCGTCGATGTCGGTAACAAAGACGGTGGCGCCTTCGGCGGCCAGTGTTTCACTATGGGCCTTGCCCATGCCCATCGCGCCACCGGTGACGATCGCGACTTTTCCAGATACTCGTCCCATTCTTTCCTCCCTGGGTTCAGTTGATAAATGGTTTCCGCCGCCAGACAGGACGGCGGAAACCGGGAAATGATGTTACTCCGCCGCCACGGGCATGGGAGTCTGTTCGAAAGAGGCATAGCCGGAATCGGCCACCTCTTCCAGAACGGCACGATAGTTGACCAGACCGCCCAGATAGAACCGCACCGCGTTCTTCTTGCCGGGAACATTGGCGCCGAAAATCCAGGATTCGGCCTTGGGGAACAACGTCATGCCGGCGATTGTGCGGCAGGTTTCCAACCATTCCTCCTCGGCCTCGGGTTTCGGATCGAAGGCCGCGATGTCGTTGTCTATGGTATATTTAATCGCGCCTGAAATCCATTCGACCTGGGTTTCGATCGACGGTGGCAGGTTGGTAAACGGACCATTCGGACCGAGGATCATGAAGAAGTTCGGGAAACCTGTCTCGGAAAGCCCCAAATAGCCATCCGGCCCGTCCTTCCAGCGTTCGGCAAGCGATTCACCGCCACGTCCACGGAAGTCGATCTTCATGTAGTTGCCTTCAACCGCATCAAACCCGGTCGCGAGGATCAGGATATCCAGTTCGCATTCGGTTCCATCGGCAAGCCGGATACCGGTCTCGGTAATTTCTTCGATCGGGTTGCGCTTGACGTTGATCAGCGAAACGTTGTCGCGATTATAGACCTCGAAGTAATTGTGCCCGCACAGCGGCCGCTTGGCATAAAGATCTGTCGGCGTCAGCAATTCGGCGGTCTTGGGATCCTTCACGATCTGCTTGATCTTCGTGGCGATGAATTTCTGCGCCGCCTTATTGGCGGCTTCATCCGTGGCAATGTCGCAGAAGGTGCCGAACATGAAACGGAACCCGCCACCCTCGTCCCAGGCCTCCTGGAAGATCCGGTCGCGTTCCTCTTCGGACACCGACATCGCGGGGATCGTGGATTCCTCAAAACCGAAGGCCACACCGGAATTGAACACCTGATCCCAGATCGCGTCATAGTTCTTCTTGATCTCGGCGATCTCTTCGGCCGATTGTGGGCGGTTGCCCACGGGCACGTTATACTGGGGCGTCCGTTGGAACACCGTCAGATGCTCGGCCAGAGGGGCAGTTGCGGTGATCACCTGCTGACCGGTCGATCCGGTGCCGATGACGCCGATACGCTTGCCTTTCAGGTTCACACCTTCGGGCCACTGGCCGGTATGGATCAGCTCGCCCTTGAAATTGCCGATGCCCTTGATGTCGGGCGTATTGATCGCGGACAGCAGGCCAAGCCCGCAGACAATATATTTGGCCTTTACCGTGTCGCCCTTGTTGGTCGTCACGGTCCACAGGTTGGCGGCTTCGTCGAAATGCGCTGCCGTGACCCTGGTTTCGAACTGAAAGCTGCGCCGCAGGTCGTATTTGTCGGCGAACCGGTTCAGATAGGTCAGGATTTCGGGCTGTGTGAGATATGTGGTTTCCCAGGTGCTTTCCTGCAGCAGTTCCTTGTCAAAGGCATAGCGATAGACATGGCTGGGCGTGTCCGACAGGGCGCCGGGATAACGGTTCCAGTGCCAGGTGCCGCCCACGCCGGGGGCGTCGTCATAGGCTTGGACCTTGAGGCCCAGATCGTCGCGCAGTTTCTTGACCTGATAGAGACCGCCAAAGCCGGCCCCGATTACGATGGCGTCGACATCGCCGCCATGGGTGTTGGTATGTGTCATGATGTCCTCCCAAAAGGGTGCGGGGCCGCCATTGGCGTCCGCATTAGATGCACCCCTTCCGGCCCCTTGCCGGAAAGGGCGATGGGTTCAGGCGATGTCAGAGAGCCTTGTACCAGGCGCCGATCCGGGCGATTTCCGCGTCGGCCTCGGGGGCGCGTCCGGCCAGGAACGGGAACACGTGCTGCATCCCGTCCACCACCGACAAGGTCGTGTTGACGCCTGCCGCCTTGGTTTTGTCGGCCAGGCGGGTCGCATCGTCCCGCAGGGTTTCGACCTCGCCGGCATTGATGTAAAGCGGCGGATAGCCCGCGAAATCGTTTTTCAGCGGGTTTGCCAGCGGATCCGCCGGATCGCCGCCTTCGCCCAGGAACATGCCGCGCATCCCTTCCAGGACGGGTCGCGATACCAGCGCGTCGGTCGCCTCGTTCGAGGACAGCGTGCCGCCAGAAAGTTCCATGTCCAGCCAGGGCGAAAAGGCAATGACCGCGCCCGGCAGGGTCAGCCCCAGATCGCGCAGCTTCAGGACCGTCGCCACAGCCAAGTTGCCACCCGCGGAATCGCCGGCGGTCAGGATGTTTCCGGGCTTGATCCCGTTGTCGACCAGCGCCTGATAAACCGAAACCGCGTCTTCGATCTGGGCTGGGTACGGGTGTTCGGGGGCACGGCGATAATCCAGAATGAAGGCCGAAACCCCCAAGGCCTTGGCCAGATGACCGGCCATCTTGCGGTGGCTGGACGATGATCCGACCGCAAAGCCGCCGCCATGGGTATATGCCATGACCTTGCTTTGGTCGCATCCGGCCGGATAGGCCCAGACCCCATCCACACCGCCCAGGGTGTCGGATTTATAAGTGACGCCTTCGGGCTCCATTGTCGGTTTTTCCCATTCGTCGAACAGGGCGCGCAGATCCGGAACCGTCATCTCCGGATTGGCGGTCATGCGGTCGCTCCAATCCTGGTAGAGCGCCCTCAGATAGTCGGACTCGTTTGATGCCATGGTCATTTCTCCTCCTAAGAATTTTAGTTCAGGCCCACGCACCCGGTTCGGGTTGCGCGGCCTCATCCACGGTATTGAGGATCCGAAGCGATCCGTCCTCCCGGATTGGCTTGTCCACCTATTGCTTGCTGCCCCCCAACAAAAGCGCCGTCCAGGCACCGCACCGATGCGCCGGACAAACGAACGCTAGTCGAAAAAAAATTGGCCGGTATTGGACGATGCTGCTTTTCTTTGGTTGGATATTGCTGCCGCGGTTTCGCCCGCCATGGTGCGCGATTGGCGGGAAACCTCAGCCGCGGCGGAACTTCGCGGGCGTAACGCCGACAGTTTCGCGAAAGACCCTGGTGAAATGGCTTTGATCCGAAAACCCAGTCTCGTCCGAAATCCACGCAATCGGCATGTTCGAACTGTTCAATAAACTCTTGGCGCGGCGGATCCGTTCGGCGGTCACATGGTGATGGGGCGTTTGCCCATAGCTTTCCTTGAATTTGCGCAGGAAATGAAAACTGCTTAGGGTCAGGATTCATAACCAGAACATGACGACGGCAGCGAGGGCGCAGGCTGAGAGGAAGACCTTGGGGCATCTGTCGTAGCGGGTGGCGACGCGGCGCCAGTCCTTGAGGCGGGCAAAGCTGTTC
>JBFXGQ010000310.1:0-5968 GCA_050177915.1 Pseudodonghicola sp.
CGGGACCTGGGCAGACCGACCTGCAGGTGACGCTGATCGACCAGCTGGGGGTCACCGCCTTTCTCGGCTCCTCGGTCTATTTCGAGACCGTGGCCCGGGCCTATGCCGCGCGCCATGGCGGCACCCGGGGCCTCTGGCCGCTGCGCCATGCCTTTCTTGTCGGCGAGCCCGGCGACTGGCCGGCGCGCCGGGCGCGGCTGGCGGCCGAGCATGGCGTCGCCATCCATGTGGGCTACGGCACCGCCGATCTGGGGTTGGTGGGGCACGAGGTGCAGGGGCAGACCGGATACACCCTGCACCCCGAGCGGCCGGTGCAGATCTGCGACCCCGGCACCGGCGCGCCGCTGCCGCCCGGCCAGACCGGTCAGGTGGTGGTCAGCACGCTGGCGCGCGGCTGGCCGATGATCCGCTTCGGCACCGGCGATTTGTCGCGCGTGCTGGAGCCCGGCCCCGACGGCTTCGCCCGTCGCATCGGCGCTATCGAGGGGCGGGTCGGCGCCGGCGTCAAGGTGCGCGAGATCTTCGTCTACCCCGACCACTTGGCCCGGCTCGCCGCCGATCTGCCCGGGATCGGCGCGGCGCGGGCGCGGATCGGCCGGTCGGACGGGCGCGATGTCGTGACGCTGGAGCTGACCGGCCCGCCGCTGCCCGAGGCGGCGGTGCGGGATGCCTTCCGCCGCATCACGCGGCTGGGCGCCGACCGGGTGGTCTGGGTCGACAGCTTCTCGATCCCGGTGCCGCTGGAAGACCTCCGCCAGATCTGAACCAGCCCCGGCGGTCATGGCTCCGCCGGGGCGCCTCCTCCTCCAGGAAGAAAGACGACGATGACACGATTGCTCAGCACGACAGACCCGACTTCCGCGGATGTCAGCGCCCGCGCAGAGGCTTATGGCGCGGTGCTCGACCAGCTGCACGACCGGCTCGACTGGGCGCTGGCCGGCGGCGGCCCGAAGATGGTCGCGCGTCACCGCGACCGCGGCAAGATCCTGGTGCGCGACCGCATCGACCTGCTGATCGACCCCGGCACCGGGTTTCTGGAGCTGACGCCGCTGGCGGGCTGGGGGCTCTATGGCGGCGCGCTGCCGTCGGCAGGGCTGGTCACCGGCATCGGCACGGTGCGCGGCACCGCCTGCATGATCATCGCCAACGACGCCACGGTGAAGGGCGGCAGCTTTTACCGCGAGACGGTCAAGAAACACATCCGGGCCCAGGAGATCGCGGCCGAGAACCGTCTGCCGGTGCTCTATCTGGTCGATTGCGGCGGCGCCAACCTGAACCAGATGGAGGAGGTGTTCTATGACGAGAACCACTTCGGCGGCACCTTTCACCGGCAATGCCGGATGTCGGCCGACGGCATCCCGCAGCTGGCGGTGGTGTTCGGCGAATGCACCGCGGGGGGCGCCTATATCCCGGCGCTCTGCGATGAATTCGTGATGGTGGCCGGCAATGCCTCGATCCACCTTGGGGGGCCGCAGATCGTCAAGGCGGCGATCTCCGAGGTGGTCGACCGTCGCGATCTGGGCGGCGCCAGCCTGCACACGCTGCAATCGGGGGTCAGCGACCATATCGCGGCGGACGAATACGCGGGCCTCGGCCGGCTGCGCGACATGGTGGCGGCGCTGAACTACACCCAGCCCTTCGCGCCGGGGCGGCAGCCGCCGCGGCCGCCGGCGCTGGACGCGGCCGAGCTGCCGGGCATCGTCGGCACCGACCTGTCGCGCCCGTTCGATCAGCGCGAGGTGATCGCGCGGATCGTCGACGGCAGCGACTTCCACGAATTCAAGCCCGACTGGGGCGCGACGCTGGTCTGCGGCTTTGCCCATATCGAGGGGTTCGCGGTGGGCATCATCGCCAACAACGGCGTGCTGTTCTCGGAGGCCTGCCTGAAGGGCGCCCATTTCATCGAGCTCTGCGACCAGCGCGGCGTGCCGCTGCTGTTTCTGCAGAACACCACCGGCTTCATGGTCGGCCGTGAGGCCGAGCTTGGCGGCATCTCCAAACATTCCGCCAAGCTGGTCTATGCAATGTCGAACGCGCGGGTGCCGCGCTATACGGTGATCACCGGCAGCTCCTACGGTGCCGGCAACTACGGCATGTCCGGGCGCGGGTTCCGACCGCGGTTCCTGTTCATGTGGCCGAACGCGCGGCTGGGCGGGATGAACCCGGATGTGGGATCCTCGGTGCTGATGGACCTGCGCCGCGCCTCGATCTCGCGCAACCCGGCGACCGAGGAGGAGCTGGCCGCCCATGAGGCGCAGCTGCGGGCGATGTTCGGCGAGAAATCCGACCCCTATTTCTGCACCGCGCGGCTGTTCGACGACGGCATCATCGACCCGCGCGACACCCGCCGCGTGCTGGGCATCTGCCTGGCGGTGGGGGCGATGCGGCCCGAGGTGCGGCCCGGCCGCCCGGTCTACAGGATGTGAGCGATGATGGAGTTTCTGACCGCCCCCCGACCGATCCGCACCGTGCTGATCGCCAATCGTGGCGAGATCGCCTGCCGCGTCATTGCCACCTGCCGCCGGCTGGGGCTGCGCAGCGTCGCGGTGTATTCCGAGGCTGATGCCGACGCGCTGCATGTGCGGCTGGCGGACGAGGCCCATAGCATCGGCCCGGCGCCCGCCGCCGACAGCTATCTGAACGTCGCCGCGGTGCTGGCCGCCGCGCGGGCCGCGGGCGCCGATGCGGTGCATCCGGGCTATGGGTTTCTGTCCGAGAACGCCGGTTTCGTCCGCGCCTGCGCCGACGCCGGGCTGATCTTCGTCGGCCCGTGGCCCGAGGCGGTCGCCGCCATGGGATCGAAGATCGAGGCGCGGCGCATCGCCGAGGCCGCCGGCGTGCCGGTGGTGCCGGGCTTCGACGCCGCCGGCGCCTCGGCGGCGGATCTGGCCGCGGCGGCGGCGCGGATCGGCTATCCGGTGATGGTCAAGGCCAGCGCCGGCGGTGGCGGCCGCGGCATGCGCCGGGTGGAGGCGCCGGAGGATCTGCCCGCCGCGCTGGAGGCCGCCCGACGCGAGGCCGGATCGGCCTTCGGCGACGATAGGCTGTTCATCGAAAAGCTGATCCTGGCGCCGCGGCATCTTGAGGTGCAGGTGTTCGGCGACGGGCAGGGCGGCGCGCTGCATTTCCACGAGCGCGACTGTTCGGTGCAGCGCAACCACCAGAAGGTGATCGAGGAGGCGCCGGCGCCGGACCTGCCCGAGGCGGTGCGGCAGCGGCTGTTCGACAGCGCCCTGACGCTGACCCGGGCGATCCGCTAT
This sequence comes from Pseudodonghicola sp., assembly GCA_050177915.1. GTDB lineage: Bacteria > Pseudomonadota > Alphaproteobacteria > Rhodobacterales > Rhodobacteraceae > Pseudodonghicola. Next base: position 3,261 of record JBFXGQ010000310.1, read on the forward strand.
GCCGGCGCCGGCACGGTGGAATTCATCATGGACCGCGGCGGTGCGGCGCCCTGGTTTCTGGAAATGAACACCCGGCTGCAGGTCGAACACCCGGTGACCGAGGCGATCTGCGGCGTCGATCTGGTGGAGTTCCAGCTGCGGCAGGCCGCCGGTCTGCCGCTGCCGCTGCGGCAGGATCAGATCGCGCCACGCGGCCATGCGATCGAGGTCCGGATCAACGCCGAACGCCCGGGCGAGGGGTTCCTGCCCACCACCGGACGTTTCGCCGATGTGGTGGCGCCGGAGGGGCTGCGGTTCGACAGCGGCGTCGCGGCGGGTTCCGAGGTGGGGACCAGCTACGATTCGATGCTGGCCAAGCTGATCGCCCACGGGCCCGACCGCGACAGCGCCCGCCGCCGGCTGATCGCCGGGCTGTCCGATCTCGCCATGCCCGGGGTCGGCACCAATCAGGCGTTTCTGGCCGACTGCCTGCGGGCCGGGGACTTCGCCGCGGGGTGGGCGACGACGGATTTCCTGGCCGAGAGCTTCCCGCAGGGCTGGGCGCCCGATCCCGACCGGCTGCTCTGGCTGCGCGGCCATGCGGCGCTGGCCTCGCTGCCCGGGGCGGGCTGTCCGCTGTCGGTGGGCGATGGCTTCCGGGTCACCGCGCGGCGCGGCGGTGCGGCGGCGCGGGTGCCGCTGGTGATCGAGGATGATTTCGGTCGGTCAGAGTTGGTCCTGACGCTCGGCCCGGCGCCGGCGGTGGCCTCGGGCGATCGGGCGATGCCGCTGGCCGGTCCGGCGCCGCGGGTCTGGCGCGACGGTGACGGTCTGTGCGTGTGCGGCGGTGGCCTCAGCCTCTCTGCCCGGCTGCGCCCGATGGCCGAGGCACGGATGAGTGCACGCGCCGACGATGCCGCCGAGGGCCGGGTGATCGCGCCGCTGACCGGCCTGGTGACCCAGGTGCATGTCGCCGAGGGCGATCTGGTCGCCGCCGGCGCGCCGCTGATCGTGATGGAGGCGATGAAGCTGGTGCACACGCTGTCGGCGCCGCTGGCGGGTCGGGTGGCGCGGGTTGCCTGCGCGGTCGGCGAGACGCTCAATGCGAAAACGGTTCTGGTTGAGATGGAGGAGATCGACTGATGGCAGGGCTCTGGTTCGAGCAATTCGAGGAAGGCATGGTGTTCGATCACGAATGGACGCGCACCATCACGCAGGCGGACAATCACTGGTTCTCGCTGCTGACGATGAACACCCAGCCGCTGCACATCGATGCCCATGCGGCGGCGAAATCGGTCTGGGGCCGGCCGCTGGTCAATTCGCTGTTCACGCTGGGCTGCATGGTGGGGATGACGGTGAACGACACCACCTTCGGCACCACCGTCGCCAATCTGGGGATGGAGGCGGTGAAATTCCCCCATCCGCTGTTCGAGGGCGACACCATCCGCATGCGCACCACCGTGCTGGGCAAGCGCGAAAGCCGGTCGCGCCCGAACGAGGGGATCGTCACCCTGCGGCATGAGTGCTTCAATCAGGACGGCGTGCTCTGCGGCACCTGCGACCGCGCGGCGCTGATGATGAAACGCCCGGTGGCGGCATGAGCGGGGCGCTGGTAGGGCGCCGCGCGCTGGTGGTGGGCGGCACCTCGGGGATCGGGCTGGCCTCGGCGCGGCAGATGCAGTCCCAGGGCGCGCAGGTGACGGTGGCCGGGCGGTCGCCCGAGCGTGGCGCGGCGGCGGTGGCGGCGCTGGGCGGAACCGCGGCCTATCTGCAAGGCGATGCGGGCGATCCGGCAAGCTGCGCCGCGATGGTGGCGCGGGCGGCAGAGCGGATGGGCGGCATCGACGTGCTGATGTCCTGCGGCGGCGGCGATCCGATGCCGCGGCTGCTGAAGGACATCCCGCTTGAACAGCTGATGGGCGAGGTGACCGGCACGCTGGCGCCGGTGATCACCCCGGCGCGCGCGGTGCTGCCGGTGATGGCGGCGCAGGGCGGCGGCGCGGTGATCTGCGTCGCCTCCGACGCCGGCAAGCTGGCGACGCCGGGCGAGGTCGCCATCGGAGCCGCGATGGCGGGCATCATCATGTTCTGCCGCGCCATGGCGAACGAGGTCAAGCGCGACGGCATCCGGGTCAACTGCCTGACCCCGTCGATCGTCGAGGGCACGTCGCTGCACGACCGCATGATGGCGGATGGCTTTGCCGGGCGGCTGTTCGGCAAGGCCAAGACACTGGCGCATCTGGGTGTCGCCACGGCCGAGGATCTGGCGGCGATGGCGGTGTTCCTGGCCGGGCCGGGGGCGGCGCGGGTGACCGGGCAGACGATCTCGGTCACCGGCGGCATATCGGCGATCTGAGCGCCGGGAACGACACAGGCAAGGGGCCGAGGCCCACCAAGGGAGGACAATCGACAATGACCCAATCCGCATTCGCCAAGGCGCAGGAGAGCGCGTTCTTCTTCACCGAGGAGCACCGGATGCTGCGCGCGCAGCTGCGCCGCTTCGTCGAGGAGGAGATCAAGCCGCATGCCGGCGCCTGGGAGGAGGCCGGGCAGGTGCCCCGCGCCCTGTTGCGCCGGATGGGAGAGCTGGGGTTCTTCGGCATCCGTTATCCCGAGGACTACGGCGGCAGCGCGATGGACGAGCTTGCCACCGTGGTGCTGGCCGAGGAGCTGGGGCGCTGCACCTATGCCGGCGTCGCCATCACCGCGCTGGTGCATACCGACATGGC
>JBFXGQ010000311.1:0-5945 GCA_050177915.1 Pseudodonghicola sp.
GAAGGTCACCTATCTGTTCCCGGCGCCCGACTTCCTGCCGGCCTTCGCGCCGTTCCAGCTGGCCAAGGGCAAGGGCTATTTCGACGCCGCCGGCCTCGACGTCACCTTTCAGGTCGGCAAGGGCGGCGCCGATGTGGCCACCCAGGTGGCGGTGGGCAATGCCGACATGGGCGGCGGCATCGGCGACACCCCGATCATCGTGCGGGCCAACGGGCTGGACATCCGTGGCGTGGCGCTGCTGGGCGGCCGCGGCCTGACCCAGCTGGCCTGGCGCAAGGACAGCGGCATCACCGGGCCGGCGGACTTCAAGGGCAGGTCGATCGGCGTGCTCGCCTTCCAGGACACCACCTATTACAACCTTCTGGGCGTGCTGGCCTCGGTCGGGCTCAGCAAGGATGACGTCGACATCCAGGCGGTCGGCCCGGGCGGCATCATCCAGCTGACCATCGCCGGCAAGCTCGACGGCATGTCGGGCGTGCCGGAATGGATCGCCGCCATCGAGGGCGCCGGCGTCGAGATGGAACAGCAGCCGGTCGACACCGTGTTCCCGGCCATGGCGCAGGCGATCATCGCCTCGGACAAGACCATCGCCGAGCGTCCCGAGGTGGTGCGCGGCTTCGTCCAGGCGGTGCTGAAGGCAATCGGCGACATCAACGCCGACCCGGCCCAGGCCGCCAAGGACTATGTCAGCTTCGTGCCGCAGCACTCCGGCAAGGAGGCCCAGGTCGAGGCGATCATGCGCGCCTATTCCACGTTGATCTACCCCGAGGGCGAGAACCAGCCGCTGGGCGCCTTCGATCCGGCGCGGATCGCGGCGGTGCAGAAGTTCTATGTCGATGCCGGCCTCGTGCAGACCGCCGTTCCGGTGGAAGAGCTCTATACCAACGACTTCGTGAAATGACCGACGCAACCGCAACACCGGCCGGGGCGCAAGCCCCGGCCACCCCCACCAAACGGACAACAGCCGGGAGACCGCGCATGGACCGCAGCACGAGCACCACAATCGCAAGCCTGGGCCTGCTCGCCCTGGTCCTGCTGGCCTGGCAATACCTGCCGCCGGCGCTGGACGTGCCGAAATACATCATCCCGACCCTGACCGACTGCCTGGCCGAGATGAAGCGAATGTGGCTTTACGAAAAGCTGACCATGCATACGCTGTCGACCGCGCTCTATACCCTGCTGGGCTTTGCCATCGGCAGCCTGCTGGGCGCCGTTCTGGGCTATCTGCTGGGGATGTCGACCTTCTGGGAAAAGGTGCTGTCGCCCTATATCCTGGCGCTGCAGATCGCCCCCAAGGTCGCCTTCGCGCCGCTGTTCATCATGTGGTTCGGCTATAACGGCATCCCCAAGCTGCTGGTGACCGTGCTGATCGTGTTCTTTCCGGTGCTGGTCAACGTGCTGCAGGCGATGCGCACCGTCGACCGCGACCTGATCAACCTGGCCCGCGCCTACAACCTCAGCCGTCTGGGCATCTTCTGGAAGGTCGAGATGCCCTCGACCCTGCCCAACCTGATGGCCGGTCTGCGGATCGCCTCCACGCTGGCCGTGATCGGCGTCACCGTGGGCGAGCTGGTCGGCGGCAATACCGGGCTGGGCTACCTGATTTCCTACGGCGGCGGCCAGGCCAATGCCGCGATGGTGTTCAACGCCATCGTCCTGCTGACCGTTATCGGTTTCGTGCTCTACTCGGCGCTCGCCCGCATCGAGGAGCGTGTTCTGCATTATCTGCCCAAGGCGCAGCAGTAAGCCGCCGCGAGCACTCGAAGGGAGAAAGCCATGACAGCCATCGACAAGAAGGCCCTGATCGAAAAACGGGTGAACGAGGGCCTGCGCGGCCAGTGGTATCCGGTCTGCAAATCGGTCGAGGTGAAAACCAGCCGCCCCTATGGCACCAAGCTGCTGGGCGAGAAGATCGTGCTGTGGCGCGACGGTGCCGGCAAGCTGCGCTGCATCGAGGATTTCTGCCCGCACCGCGGCGCGCCGCTGAGCTATGGCGAGATCCACGAGGGCAATATCGGCTGCCGCTATCACGGCGTCATCGTCGACGGCGACGGCGTGGTGGTGCGGGTCCCCGCGATGCCCGAATGCGCGCTGGAGGGCCGCAAGGCGCTGAAGTCCTACCCGGTGACCGAGGCCAATGACGCGGTCTTCGTCTATGTGCCCTCGGTCGATCAGCCCGAGGCGCCCGAACTGGTGCTGCCGGCGGTGATGACCGATGACGAGAACTGGGCTGGCTTCCTCTGCACCTCGGTCTGGGAGGCGAACTATCGCTACGCGCTCGACAACCTCGCCGACCCGATGCACGGCTGCTACCTGCACGCCGAAAGCTTCACCCTGGCCTATGGCTCGAAACAGGACCTGATGAAGCTCGACAAGACTGAGAACGGATTCCGCGTCGAACGGGTCGGCCAGACCGGCGAGAACTTCGACTGGACCGAGTTCGAGGTCTACCCGGGCGACATGTTCTGCTATCTGGAAATCCCCTACCCGCCGGCCGCCGGCCCTGGTGGTGTGTTCCGCATCATCGGCTTCGTCACGCCCATGGACGAACAGACCACCAAGGTGTTCTTCTGGCGCATGCGCGAGGTCAAGGGGCTGGCCCGCGACAGCTGGCGGTTCCTCTATCGCGCCAAGATGGAAAAGACCCATTGGGACGTGCTGGAGCAGGACCGCGTCATGCTGGAAGGCATGCCCGACGACGCCCGCAAGCGCGAGATGCTCTATCAGCACGATCTCGGCGTCAGCCGCATCCGTCAGGTTCTGACCCGCGCCGCCAAGGCGCAGATCGAATCCGAGCTGAAACAGCAGAACGTCGCGGCGGAATGAGCATGCTGAGCGACCGGCATATCCTGCTGACCGGCGCGGCGCGGGGCCTGGGGGCGGAGATCGCCCGCAGCCTCGCCGCCCATGGCGCCCGGCTGATCCTCGCCGATATCGCCGAGGACGAGGGCCGCGCCACCGCCGCCGAGCTGGGGGCCGAGTTCCTGCCCGTCGACCTGGGCGATCCGGCCGCGATCGCGGCGCTGGGTGCGGCAGTGGCGCAGCAGACCGGCGGTGCGCTGCACGGGCTGGTCAACAACGGCGCCATCGCCACCGGCATCGGCGGCATCCCCTTCGACCGGATCGAGATCGACAGCTGGGATCTGGTGCATCGCGTCAACGTGCGCGGCACCTGGCTGATGACGCGGGCCTGCGCGCCGATGCTGCGCGCCTCCGGCTCCGGCCGGGTGGTCAACGTCGCCTCGGACACAGCACTCTGGGGCGCGCCGAACCTGCTGTCCTATACCGCCAGCAAGGGCGCGGTGATGGCGATGACCCGGTCGCTGGCGCGCGAACTGGGCCCCGACCGCGTCGGCGTCACCGCAGTGGCGCCGGGGATCCTGACCACCGAGAGCACCGAATATGTCCCCGAGGCGCGCCACCGGCTCTATGCCGAGGGCCGCGCGGTTCCCGGCCCGCAGGCGCCGGGCGAGATCACCGATGTGATCGCCTTCCTGCTGAGCCCGGGTGCGCTGACGCTGACCGGCCAGACCCTGCCGGTCAACAACGGCTTCGTGTTCAAATGACCGTCTGGGACGATCATAGCGCCGGCGGCATCAGCTGGCTGGAGCGGCCCGGCACCGGCCCGGTGCTGGTGCTGCTGCACGGCATCGGCTCGCAGGCGGCCTCGTTCACGCCGCTGCTGCCGCATCTGGCGCCCGAACTGCGGGTGATCGCCTGGAACGCGCCGGGCTATGCCGGTTCGGTGCCACTGGCGGACGACTGGCCGGTCGCCGCCGACTACGCCCGGGCGCTGGAGCGGTTTCTGGACGCGGTGGCGCCGGCCGCCCCGGTGACCCTGCTGGGCCATTCGCTGGGCGCGCTGATCGCCACCAGCTTCGCCGCTGCCCGCCGCGACCGGGTCGCCCGCCTGGTGCTGGCCTCGCCCGCGCTGGGACACGGCATGGCCCGCGGCGGCACGCTGAGCGCGGCGGCCCAGTCGCGGATCGACGATCTTGAGCGGATGGGGGCCGAGGCCTTTGCCGCCGCCCGTGCCGACCGGCTGGTGTTCCAGCCGGAGGCCAACCCGGAAACCGTCGCGCTGGTCCGCGGCGGCATGTCCCGGGTCACCCTGCCCGGCTATGCCCAGGCCGCCCGCATGCTGGCCTCGGGCCGGCTGCTGGACGATGCCGAGCGGCTGGCGGTGCCCACCGACGTCATCGTCGGCACCGAGGACCGGGTGACCCCGCCCGAGGGCGCCCGCCGCGCTCATGCCGCGCTGCGCGGTACCGCACGCGGCCGGCTGACCGAGATCCCCGCTGCGGGGCACGCGATCTATCAACAGGCCCCGGCCCGGTTCGCCGCCGCGCTGGAGCTGACACCCGAACCGGCCCGCTGATGCCGGGACCGGAGGAGATGAGAGATGACTGAAACGATACGAGTGGGCGGCCTGCGCGGCATCATGATGCGCGGCCCCGGCCTGACCGCCACGGTGGCTTTTTACGAGGACATGTGGGGGCTGAAACTGGCCCATCAGGACGACGGCAGCGCCTATCTGCGCGGCACCAGCACCGAGCCCTTTCTCTACGGGCTGAAGGACGATCCGACCTATGGCATCGACTATGTGCATTTCTCGATGCCCGACCGGGCGTCGATGGATGCGCTCTACGATCGGGTCGTGGCCAGGGGCGTGCCGGTCAGCGGCACGCCGGCGGAGTTCGACGACTGGATCGGCGGCTACGGGTTCGAGGTTCTGGACCCCGACAACCGCCGCCTGCGGTTCCGCACCGAGGCGCCGAGCGTCGCGGCCGAGCCGGAATGGGCCAAGCCGCGCAAGGTCAGCCATGTGGTGCTGAACACCCCCGACATGGAAGGTCTGGAACAGTGGTATTCCGAGGTGCTGGGCTTCCGCGTCTCGGACTATTCTGCCGACCAGATGGTGTTCCTGCGCTGCTCCTCCGACCACCACGCCATCGCGCTGGTCCGCGCCCATTACCCCAGCGTGAACCATGTGGCGTTCGAGCTGCCCTCGCTGGACGAATACATGCGCTCGATCGGGCGGATGCGGCAGAAGGGCCATGTGCCCACCTGGGGGCCGGGCCGCCACGGGCCGGGCAACAACCCGTTTGCCTATTTCGTCTCGCCCTCGGGCTTCGTGATCGAATTCACCTCCGAGGTGCAGCAGATCGACGAGGCCACCCATGAGGCGCAGGTCTGGCCGCGCGACGAGCCCGAGAAGATGGACCAGTGGATGACCGCCGGCCCGCCCACGCCCGCCCAGCGCGCGGTGATGCAGGGCCGGCCCGATCCGGGCTTTCCCGAGATGCGCAAGACCAAGACGGAGGTCGCGGAATGAAGCTCGGCTATGAAAACGCGGTGGCGGTGGTCACCGGCGGTTCCTCCGGCATCGGCCTCGCCACCGTGCGGGTGCTGCTGGACGCGGGCGCCCGCGTCGCGCTCTGCGCCCGCAATGCCTCGCGTCTTGAGGACGTGGCCGAGGTGCTGCGCCGCGACTTCGGTGCCGAGCGGGTGCTGACCGATGCCTTCTCGGTGCTGGACGAGGAGGCGGTCAACGCCTTCGCCGACAAGGTGCAGGGCACCTTCGGGCGCTGCGACCTGCTGGTGAACAACGCGGGCCAGGGTCGGCAGTCGACCTTCGCCGACACCACGAACCAGGACTGGCGCGACGAATACGAGCTGAAGATCTTCAGCCAGGTGCTGCCGATCCGCGCCTTCCTGCCGATGCTGCGCGAGGCCAGGGGCGCCATCGTCGCGGTCAACTCGCTGCTGGCCTATCAGCCCGAAAGCCACATGGTCTGCACCTCCTCGGCCCGCGCCGGGGTGCAGAACATGCTGAAATCCCTCAGCCTGGAACTGGCCCCCGACGTGCGCGTCAACTCGGTGCTGATGGGGCTGATCGGCTCCGGGCAATGGACCCGCCGCTTCGCCGCCCGCGAGGATCAGAG
>JBFXGQ010000312.1:0-5932 GCA_050177915.1 Pseudodonghicola sp.
AGGGTCAGTTCCTGGCGCCCTGGGACATGGCCAATGTGGTGGCCAAGATCGAGAGCACCGGCAACACCCGCATCCTGCTGACCGAACGCGGCACCTCGTTTGGCTACAACACGCTGGTGGCGGATATGCGGGCGCTGCCGCAGATGGCCAAGACCGGCTATCCGGTGGTGATGGACGCCACCCATTCGGTGCAGCAGCCCGGCGGGCTCGGCGGGTCCTCGGGCGGCCAGCGCGAATTCGCCCCTGTGATGGCGCGCGCGGCGGTGGCGATCGGCGTCGCGGCCGTGTTCATCGAGACACATGAGGCCCCCGATACCGCGCCCTCGGACGGGCCCAACATGATCCCGCTTGACCAGATGGGCGCCCTGATCGACACGCTGATGCGGTTCGACGCGCTGGCCAAGGCCAACCCGATTATCATTTGAATGACTGAGGATTTCGCAAGATGACCCGGCCCCTTTACGAGGTGTCTCCCAATACCTGGGACTTCCTGAAACTGCCGATGATCAAGCCGACCGGCTTCCGCGAATACGACGCGCGCTGGAAATACCCCGAAGAGATCAACCTGCCCGGCGTCACCGCCCTGGGCCTCGGGCTCGGCACCCAGATGCGCCACCGCGGCATCAAGCCCGAGATCGCGGTCGGCAACGATTACCGCGACTATTCGCTGGCGATCAAGAACGCGCTGATCCTCGGCCTGATGCAGGCCGGCATCAAGGTCAAGGACATCGGCCCGGCGCTCAGCCCGATGGCCTATTTCGCCCAGTTCCACCTGGATGTGCCGGCGGTCGCCATGGTCACCGCCAGCCACAACCCGAACGGCTGGACCGGGGTCAAGATGGGCTTCGACCGGCCGCTGACCCACGGCCCGGACGAGATGGCCGAACTGAAGGAAATCGTGCTCTCCGGCCACGGATCGCAGGCGCCCGGCGGCAGCTATGAATTCGTCGAAGGGGTGAAAGAGGCCTATCTCGACGATCTGGTCGGCGACTTCAGGATGACCCGCAAGCTCAAGGTGGTCTGCGCCACCGGCAACGGCACCGCCAGCGCCTTCGCGCCCGAGCTGTTCGAGCGTCTGGGCGTCGAGGTGATCCCCAGCCACAACGACCTGGATTACTCCTTCCCCAACTACAACCCGAACCCCGAAGACATGCACATGTTGCATGACATGGCCGAGACCCTGCTGGCCACCGGCGCCGATCTGGCGCTGGGCTTCGACGGCGACGGCGACCGCTGCGGCGTGGTCGACGACGAGGGCGAGGAGATCTTTGCCGACAAGGTCGGCGTGATCATGGCCCGCGATCTGGCCAAGCTCTATCCCAACGCGACCTTCGTGGCCGACGTGAAATCCACCGGCCTCTTCGCCTCCGACCCGGAGCTGCGCAAGCACGGCGTCAAGGCCGACTACTGGAAGACCGGCCACAGCCACATGAAGCGCCGGGTCAAGGAGCTGGGCGCGCTGGCGGGCTTCGAGAAATCCGGCCACTACTTCCTGGCCGAACCGATCGGGCGCGGCTACGACTGCGGCATGCGCGTGGCGGTCGAGATCTGCAAGCTGATGGACCGCAACCCCGACATGTCGATGTCGGATCTGCGCAAGGCGCTGCCCAAGACCCATTCGACCCCCACCATGTCGCCCTATTGCGCCGATGGCGAGAAATACCAGGTGCTGGAGCGTCTGGTGCAGAAGCTGGTCGCCAAGCACGAGGCCGGCGACAGCTTCGCCGGCCGCACCATCAAGGAGGTGGTGACGGTGAACGGCGCGCGGGTGATCCTCGACAACGGCTCCTGGGGGCTGGTGCGGGCCAGCTCGAACACCCCCAACCTGGTGGTCGTCTGCGAAAGCTCCGAGAGCGAGGAGGAGATGCGCGCCATCTTCACCGATATCGACGCGGTGATCCGGACCGAGCCTTCGGTCGGCGATTACGACCAGCGGATCTGAGCCTGCGGGCGGGGCCCGGCCCCGCCCCTGCTCCCCCGCCCCTGCCGTGCCGGGCGGCCGCCACGACACCGGCCGCCCTTTTTCTGGCTATAAATATCCTCGCCGAAGGCACGCGCCGCAGGCGCGTCGGCGCGGCTCAGTCCGCGCCCAGCAGCTTGAGGATGCTTTTCTTCGCCTCCTCCTCCAGCTTGTCCTTCAGCGCCTCTTCCGGGTCCTGGCCGTCCTGAAGCTTCAGCTTCTCCTGCAGCTTCTGCTTGGCCTTCTCCTCCAGCTTGTCCTTCTGCTCCTCCAGCCGCGCCTTGGTGGCGGCGTCCAGATCGGGGCGGACGCGCGGCGCGGACCAGGCGCCGGTGATGCGCAGCGGCACCTGCAACCCCTCACTGCTGTCGCTCCGGAAGGCGGTCGGGGTCAGCAGATAGTCCAGATCCTGCGCCCCCAGCCCGACCCGGCCCTTGCCGGTCACGCGAAAGCTCGACAGCAGCAGCAGCAGGTCGTCGTTCTGCAGGTTGCCGTCCTTGATCGTGTAGCTGGCCGCGAGGCTGTCGAACACCGTGGTGCCGCCGCTCACCGCGCCGGAGCGGAACAGCTTGTCCAGGTCGATGCCCGAGATCACGCCGCGCCCCATCTTCAGACTGCCCTGCCCCGAGAGCGAGCGCATGATCGCATCGATCGAGGCGCCGGCGCCGAGAAACTCCAGCTGCCCCTGCAGCTTGCCCGCCAGCCGGTCGGTCCCGGCCAGGTCGCGCAGCAGCGCGGTGGCATCGACGTTCTCCGCCCGCAGGTTGCCCGCGACCGAGAACCCCTTGCGGTTGTTGGCGATCAGCCGGCCGCTGAGACTGCCGTCGAACACCGTCGCCGGCGCCAGTTGCAGCACCGCGCGCGACCGCTCCAGCGTCAGGCTGGCCTCGGTCGGGCCCAGTTTCACCGCGCCCATGTCGATGCTCTGGGCGGAGAATTTGACCGTGCCGTCGACCAGCCCGAGGGCGCTGGCGTCGATCGGCATCTTCGACCAGCCCTGCGCCGCCGGCGCACCACCGCCCGATGCCGCGCCGCCCGATCCCGCGCCGCCGCCGAGCGCCGTCAGGTCCAGCGCGCCGGCGTTCAGATTGGCGGTGATCTGCGGCGTCTTGCCGGACAGATCCAGATCGGCGGCACCGGAGATCTGGTTCTGGTCCAGCGTCAGCGCCAGATCGCGCAGCGCCAGCCGGCCGTCGGCGGTATAGCTCGCCTGCGTCGCCACCTCGGCCGCGCGGCCCAGCCCCTGGGGCAGATCGACGCCGGCGATCCCCAGCGCCGCCAGCAGGGCGGCAGTGTCGGGGCTGCTGGCGGTCACCTGGCCGCGCGCCTCGCCCGCCAGGCTGGCGCTGCCGTCAAAGTTCAGCTCGGCCTTGGCGACCTGCGCCTTGGCCACGACCGGAACCACCTTGCCGTCGAGGAAATCCGCCATCGCGCCGATCCGGCCGGCCAGATCGACCCGCGCGCCATTGTGATCGAGCTGCACGGTCAGATCGCCCGGCCCCTGCGCCTCGGGCCAGTCCAGCGTCAGGTCGAGCGGCCCCAGCGCCACCGGCGCCGCCCCGGCGGCGGCATAGTGCACCCGGGCGCCGGTCAGGCGCAGCTTTTCCAGCGTGAACGGGGTGGCGGCGGTGCTGGACCCGCCGTCGGTGGCGGCGGCAGGACCGGAGAACTCCCAGTTGCCGCGGCCGTCGGCGCGGGTTCGCAGGTTCAGCACCGGCGCCTCGGCGACGATCCGGGTCACCCGCAGCTGGCCGCCGATCAGCTCGCGCGCGCCGACGCCGATCGACAGGCTGTCGGCGCGGAACATCGGCTTGTCCCCCGCCCAGTCGGCATTGGCCAGCGTCACCGGCCCGGTCTCGGCCCCCAGCACCGGCCAGAGCGACAGCTTGACGCCGCCGGTGATGGTCAGCTTGCGGCCGGTCTGCGCCTCGATCTGGTCCGCGGCGATCCGCGCGATCCGCTCGGACGGCATCAGCAACAGCGCCCCCAGCGCGACCGCCACCGCGACCACCAGCGCCCCAAGAATGCGGATCACCCATTTCATCGCGACATCTCCACTCGTTTACTGCCCGCTTTGGGTCATACCCTAATCGCTGTGCCACCGGGTGCAATCGCCGCGCGCCGCCTGCGGCAGCTCCCCGCCACAGCAAAGCCGCGGCGGCGGTGCGATTTCCGCTGAAAACGGTTCCCACGCCCCGGGCGGCGCACTATATGCGCGCAATGACCACGAATCCGCCGAACCTGCGCCCCGACATCGCCCCCAAGGCCCAACTGGCCGACCGCCCGCGCGCGGGCCAGCCCACCATCGGCATGGTGTCGCTGGGCTGCCCCAAGGCGCTGGTCGACAGCGAACGCATCCTGACCCGGCTGCGCGCCGAGGGCTATGGCGTGTCGCCCGATTACGCCGGCGCCGATGCGGTGATCGTCAATACCTGCGGCTTTCTCGACAGCGCCAAGGCCGAGTCGCTGGAGGCGATCGGCGAGGCGCTGCGCGAGAACGGCAAGGTGATCGTCACCGGCTGCCTGGGCGCCGAGCCCGACTATATCCGCCAACATCACCCGCGCATCCTGGCGGTGACCGGCCCGCATCAATACGAACAGGTGCTGGACGCGGTGCATTCCGCCGTGCCGCCCGCGCCCGATCCCTTCGTCGACCTGTTGCCCGCCACCGGCGTCAAGCTGACGCCGCGCCACTACAGCTATCTGAAGATCTCCGAGGGCTGTAACCACAAGTGCAAGTTCTGCATCATCCCCGACATGCGCGGCAAGCTGGTGTCGCGGCCGGGCCACGCGGTGCTGCGCGAGGCCGAGAAGCTGGTCGAGGCCGGGGTGCGCGAACTGCTGGTGATCTCTCAGGACACAAGCGCTTACGGGCTGGACCGCAAGTATGATGTGAACCTGTGGAAAAACCGCGAGCTGCGCAGCCATATCACCGACCTGTCGCGCGAGCTGGGGCAGCTCGGCGCCTGGGTGCGGCTGCATTACGTCTACCCCTACCCCCATGTGCGCGAGCTGATCCCGCTGATGGCCGATCCCGACAACGGTGTGCTGCCCTATCTGGACATCCCGTTCCAGCACGCCCATCCGGATGTGCTGAAGCGGATGGCGCGGCCGGCGGCGGCGGCCAAGACGCTGGACGAGATCGCCGCCTGGCGCGCGGTCTGCCCCGACATCACCCTGCGGTCGACCTTCATCGTCGGCTATCCCGGTGAAACCGAAGCGGAATTCCAGACCCTGCTCGACTGGCTGGACGAGGCGCAGCTGGATCGCGTCGGCTGTTTTCAATACGAGAACGTCGAAGGCGCGCGGTCGAACGCGCTGCCCGATCACGTGCCGGACGAGGTCAAGCAGGACCGCTGGGAGCGGTTCATGGAAAAGGCGCAGGCGATTTCGGCGGCCAAGCTGGCGGCCAGGGTCGGCACCACCTGCCAGGTGATCGTCGACGAGGTCGATCACGAAGCCGCCACCTGCCGCACCAAATCGGACGCGCCGGAGATCGACGGCAACCTGTTCATCGACGAGGGGTTCGAGGAGCTGAAGCCCGGCGATCTGGTCACGGTCGAGGTGGAAGAGGCCGGCGATTACGATCTGTGGGGCAGAATAATCTGACATTCAGACCCAGATTATCCACACCTGAAACGCTCAGACTTTTCATTTCGCAACATCGCAGACATTCACCCCCAAATCATCCCCTGGCTCGGTCAGGATTTGGGGGCGACGCGACCGGATGCAGGCGGATCGCTGAGGATCTGTCTCAGCTCCGACCGGCAACAGCCTGAAATTTATCGAAGTTCTATATCCGCCGGCTCAATGCGGGCGTTGTTTCTGGCGCAACTCGGCCAGGATCGCGACATGAGCGCAGAACGGTGGAGGCGCCGCCGGCCAGTCGCGCTGAGCGGCGAGCCAGAGCTCGCACATCGTGGCGCAGCCCCCCTCCTGACAGCGTGAGACCTGCTCGCCGTAGCCGTCATC
>JBFXGQ010000313.1:0-5931 GCA_050177915.1 Pseudodonghicola sp.
CCGATCTGTCGGAGCATCTGATGGATGCGACCGAACGCGGCTGGGTCTGGGGCTCGCTGCTCTATTCCTCGTCGCAGGTGCGCAGCGGCCATCTGCTGCTGGGCCTGCTGAAGACGCCCGCGCTGCGCAACATCCTGGCCGCGATGTCGCCCGAGCTGGCGAAGATCGGCGGCGACGATCTGGCGCAGAATTTCGCTGCCGCCACCGCCGGCTCGCCCGAGGAAAGCCTGCGGCCGCAGGATGGGTCGGCCACCGGCGGCGGGGCGCAGCCGGGCGAGGCTTCGGGCGCGATGGCGCCGGCGCAGATGGGGCAGGGCGAGGCGCTGGCGCAGTTCTGCACCGATCTGACCGACCAGGCCCGCAAGGGCGAGATCGACCCGATCGTCGGCCGCGACGAGGAGATCCGCCAGATCGTCGACATCCTGATGCGGCGGCGGCAGAACAACCCGATCCTGACCGGCGAGGCCGGGGTGGGCAAGACCGCGGTGGTCGAGGGCTTCGCGCTGCGCATCGCCCGCGGCGACGTGCCGCCGGCGCTGAAGGACGTGCGGCTGCTGTCGCTGGACGTCGGCCTGCTGCAGGCCGGCGCCAGCATGAAGGGCGAATTCGAGAACCGGCTGCGTCAGGTGATCGACGAGGTGCAGGCCAGCCCGGTGCCCATCGTGATGTTCGTCGACGAGACCCATACGCTGGTCGGCGCCGGCGGCGTCGCGGGCACCGGCGATGCCGCCAACCTGCTGAAGCCGGCGCTGGCGCGCGGCACGCTCAGGACCATCGGCGCCACCACCTGGGCGGAATACAAGAAGTATATCGAGAAGGACCCGGCGCTGACCCGCCGGTTCCAGGTGGTGCAGGTCGACGAGCCGTCGATCCCCAAGGCCATCCTGATGATGCGCGGAATCGCCTCGATGCTGGAGAAACACCACCGGGTGCAGATCCTCGACGAGGGGATCGAGGCGGCGGTGACGCTGTCGGCGCGCTACATCCCGGCGCGGCAGTTGCCCGACAAGTCGGTGAGCCTGCTGGACACCGCCTGTGCCCGCGTCGCGGTCAGCCAGCATGCGGTGCCGGCCGAGGTGGACGACTGCCGCCGCCGGATCGAGGCGCTGAGCACCGAGCTGGAGATCATCGGCCGCGACGAGACGGCGGGCTATGAGGTCGCCGCCCGGCGCGCGGCGGTGAGCGCGGCGCGCGACGCCGAAGAGGCGCGCCTGACGGTCCTGACCGACCGCTGGGAGCGGGAAAAGGCGGTGGTCGAAAAGATCCTCGACCTGCGGGCGCAGCTGCGCGCCGGCGGCGCCCCGGTGGACCAGACCGGCGTGCTCGGGGCCGCGCCCGATGCGGCCGGCGGCGACGACGCGCCGTCGCAGACCGCGCTCTCCGCGGCGGAGCGGGCGGATCTGTTCGCGGCGCTCAAGGCCGCCAATGCCGAGCTGGCCGAGGTGCAGGGCGACAGCCCGCTGATCCTGCCCATCGTCGATCATCAGGCGGTGGCCAGCGTGGTCGGCGACTGGACCGGCATTCCGGTCGGCCGCATGGTCAAGGACGAGATCGAGACGATCCTGAACCTGGAATCCCGCCTGGCCGAGCGGGTGATCGGCCAGGATCACGCCATGAAGATGATCGCCAAGCGGATCCAGACTAGCCGCGCCGGGCTGGACAACCCGTCCAAGCCCATTGGCGTCTTCATGCTGGCCGGCACCTCCGGTGTCGGCAAGACCGAGACCGCGCTGGCGCTGGCCGAGATCCTCTATGGCGGCGAGCAGAACGTCATCACCATCAACATGAGCGAATATCAGGAGGCCCATACCGTCAGCAGCCTGAAGGGCGCGCCGCCGGGCTATGTCGGCTACGGCGAGGGCGGCGTGCTGACCGAGGCGGTGCGGCGCAAACCCTATTCCGTGGTGCTGCTGGACGAGGTCGAAAAGGCCCATCCGGATGTGCACGAGCTGTTCTTTCAGGTCTTCGACAAGGGGGTGATGGAGGATGGCGAGGGCCGTCTGATCGACTTCAAGAACACGCTGATCCTGCTGACCACCAATGCGGGAACCGAGATGATCATGGATCTCTGCGCCGATCCCGATCTGCTGCCGGAACCCGATGGCATCGCCAAGGCGCTGCGCGATCCGCTGCTCAGGATCTTTCCGCCGGCGCTGCTGGGGCGTCTGGTGACGATCCCCTATTACCCGCTGACGCCGGACATGCTGTCCCAGATCACCCGGCTGCAGCTGAACCGGATCCGGCAGCGCGTGGAACAGGCGCATGAGGTGCCGTTCAGCTATTCCGATGCGGTGGTGGAGACCATCGTCGACCGCTGTCAGGAGCTCGAATCCGGCGGCCGTATGATCGACGCCATCGTCACCAACACCATGCTGCCCGACATCTCGACCGAATTCCTGCGCCGGATGATGGAGGGGCGCGAGGTTGCCCGCGTCGCCATCGACGTGGGCGGGGGCGAGTTCACCTATGGTTTCGACTGAGCCCGGCCACCGGCCCGGGTTTCGAGGAAAGGACGTAACGCATGACAGACTGGGCCGCCTTCGATCGCGCCGCCGACCGTCCCGCCGACCGTCGGTCGAAGACCGGGGGCGGCCGACGGGGGGCCGCAGGCGGCACGCAAACCTGCAGCAAACGTGCCTGGTTCACAGACGCGGCGGATCGGGTGGCTATGCTGGCGAAGATCGCGACCCCGGCCGCCGGGGGCGCGACGACGGAAAGTGATTTTAACCAAGTGATTCATGTAACCTGAGGATTTTCCGCCATGGCCAACGTCAAGATCCCGCTTTGCACCAACGACCTGCGCCGGCCGGTCAAGGCCGCCACCAAGCTCAAGCACACCCATCTGCCGAAAGACCTGAAATTCGAATGCTATCTGGAGATCAATCAGGAGCTGCAGCAGAAGATCGAGGATGACGCGGTTCTGGCGGAGAAGATCTTCAAGGACAGCAGCCTGACCTACAAGAAGCTGATCAAGGCTCTGGCCGGACTGGCCCAGGACATCGACGACGCCTGCGGCAAGTCGCTGAAGCCCAAGGGCTGGGCGTCGAAGGAGTGGAAGGCGCGCGCCCCCGATCTGTTCGAAGAGGCCGAGGCCGAGATGCTGACCGCGGCGCGCAAGAAGATCGTCAAATGGCAGCAGGTGCGCAAGGATCGCACGAAATACGTGATCAAATGCTCTGCCAAGGTCGTGGTGGGCAGCCTGGCGGTGGCGACGACCACGCTGGGGACGGTGGTGGCGGCGCCGGCCGGCGGGGTGGGGCTGATCGCCTCGATCTACGGCAATATCAAGGCGGTGATCGCGATGGCCAAGCTGATCCAGCGGCTGCGCCGCGACGTGAACCAGGCCGAGGACGAGCTGCGCGCGCAGCTGACCCAGCTGACCTACAATTACGAGCGGATGTCCAAGGGCCAGGTCGCCGGGCGCGAGATCGCCAAGGCGGCGCTGGAACAGTTCCTGTCGATCAGCACCGCCAGCGTGTCCAACGCCGAGAACGCGCTGTTCGACTACAAGGGCAAGCTCGACAAGCTGGAGATCGAGCTGTCGAAGATGGGGATCAAGCTGAACAAGGCGCTGACCGATCAGGCCGCGCTGGACAAGCTGATCGAGACCAAGATCGAGAAGATGCTGAAGGATGCCAATTACAAGTCCAAGAAGCTGCCGAAGCTGACCGCCTCGAGCAAGAAGCTGAACGAGACGGTGCTCGGCGTGCTGGCCGGCATCGAGAAGGCGATCACGCGGGTGGACGACGCCCGCGCCCGCTATCGCAAGACCTACAAGCCGGCGGTGGTCAATCTCAAGGCCAAGAAGCCGAACTGGGTCCAATATGCCGAAACCTCGCTGAAGCTGGGCGATCTCGCCCTCACGGCGGGGTTCACCGATTTCCAGGCGCTCGACGGGATTCTGGTGCTGGTGGATTCGATCGGTGTCGAGATCGACGACGTGATGGCCGAGCAGCTGTGACCGCGGACCGCCGCCTGAGGGAGAAGAGGACGTGACCGAAGCCGAGATGGGACGCATGACCGCGCTGCGCGACCGGGCCCGCCAGTTCGTCGAACGCGACAGCGTCCGCAATGCGATTCTGGGTGTCATCATCTTCAACGCGATCACGCTGGGGCTGTCGACCTCGGGCACGGTCCGGGACCAGATCGGCGGGCTGCTGACGGTGATCGACCGGGCGGTGCTGGCCATCTTCGTGGCCGAGCTGACGCTGAAATTCTTCGCCTACGGGCTGCGGTTCTTTTCCAGCGCCTGGAACGTCTTCGATCTGGTGGTGGTCAGCCTCGGCCTGCTGCCCGACCGCTCCGGCCTGTCGGCGCTGCGCGGGCTGCGGGTGATCCGGGCGATGCGGTTGCTGTCGGTGGTGCCGCAGATGCGCGCGGTGGTGCAGGCGCTGCTGGACGCGCTGCCGGGGATGGGGGCGGTGATCATCATGATCTCCATCGTCTTCTACGTCTTCGCGGTGATGGCGACGCTGATGTATGGCGCCGCCTTCGGTGACTGGTTCGGCACCCTGGGCCGGTCGCTCTATTCGCTGTTCCAGATCATGACGCTGGAAAGCTGGTCGATGGGGATCGTCCGCCCGGTGATGGAGCAGTTCCCGATGGCCTGGCTGTTCTTCGTGCCCTTCATCGTGATCACCGCCTTTTCGGTGCTGAACCTGTTCATCGGCCTGCTGGTCAACACCATGCAGTCGGCGGTGGAGGACGAGGCCGAGGCCGAATTCGGCGCGCTGCGCGAGCTGGTCAAATCCGAAACCGACATCGTCGATGCCCATGTGTTGCAGCTGCATGAGGAACTGAAGGCGCTGCGTGCCGAGCTGGCCGAGCTGCGGGGAGCAGGAAAATGACCGATACATCGCAGAAATTCATCGCGCGCAACCGCGCCCCGCGGGTGCAGATCGAATATGATGTGGAGCTGTATGGTGCGCAGAAGAAGGTGCAGCTGCCCTTCGTCATGGGGGTGATGAGCGATCTGGCCGGCAAGTCGCGGGTGGAGCAGCCGGCGATCGCCGACCGCAAGTTCCTTGAGATCGACGCCGACAATTTCGACGACCGCATGCAGGCGATGGCGCCGCGGGTGGCCTTCGCCGTGCCCAACACGCTGACCGGCGAGGGCAATCTGGCGGTCGATCTGACCTTCGGCAAGATGGCCGATTTCAGCCCCGCCGCCATCGCCGAACAGGTGGAGGCGCTGCGTCCGCTGCTGGAGGCGCGCCGGCAGCTGGCGACCTTGATGGCCTATATGGACGGCAAGTCCGGTGCCGAGACGCTGATCGAGAAGATCCTTGCCAATCCGGCGCTGCTCGCCGCGCTGTCCGGCGCGACGCCGGAGGGGGCGGACCGCGAGGCGGCGCTGGCCAGCCTGCGCGCGCTGGCACCGGAGCCGGGTCCCGAGCGCGCGGGAGAGAGCGGGGCCGGCGACGCGCTGGAGGCGCTGAAAGCCGCCGCCCCCGCAGCGCCGGCGCCAGAGGATCGCAGCGGCGCCATCCTCGACGATCTGAAAGCCGCCGCGCCGCAGCAGGCCGCGGCGCCCGACCCCATCGGTGACGCGCTGGCCGGGCTGCAGGCGGCGATGCCCGCCGCGGCACCGGAAGAGGACAGCACAGGCGACGGTCTGGCGGCGCTCCGGGCCTCGGCACCGAAGGCGACGGACGCGGCCGCCGGCGATCAGGCCGCCGAGGTCCTGGCCGGCCTCGCCGCCACTGCGCCGTCCGAGACGCCCGACGAGGATCCGACCGCGGACCTGCTCGCCGACCTCGCGAGGTCCGCGCCCGAGGCAGCAGCCGGGGCGGACCCGACCGACGATCTTCTGGCCGGCCTCGCCGCCACTGCGCCGTCCGAGACGCCCGACGACGATCCGACCTCGGACGTGCTCGCCGACCTTGAGGCGTCTGCGCCGGCGGAGGGGGCGGCGGCGGACCTGACAGACGA
>JBFXGQ010000314.1:0-5896 GCA_050177915.1 Pseudodonghicola sp.
GCACCGGCTTGCGCCGCTCAAAGGCCTTGCGGGCGGCAGCGCGGAAAGCGGCACCGTCGCGCACCCCCTCGATATAAAGCCCGATCACCTCGGTTTCGTCATCCTCTACCAGGTAGTCCAGACAGGCAGCCAGATCGACGTCAGCCTCGTTCCCGGTGGAAATCCAGAGGCTTACACCTATTCCGGCCTTCATCGCCATGTCAAGCCAATAGGTGCCCAATGCGCCGCTCTGGGTGACGAAGCCGTAGTTGCCCCCTGGCAAACTCCGGCCCCCCATCACGACGGTCGAAGATGCCAGCATCTTGCGGTTGCCATTCATCACGCCCAGACAGTTCGGCCCGATCGTCGGAATGCCTGCCTCCTGGACGATCCGCGTGATCTCGGCCTGTCTCTCGGCACCCTCGGGGCCCGTTTCAGAGAACCACGAGGCAAACACGACGAAGCCGCCGACGCCGAGTGCACACCCAAGCCGCAACTGATCCGGCACGTCGTCGGCAGACACCGCCAGGATCACCAGATCGACATCATTCTTGATCGCGTCGAGCGACGGATAGCACTCGATGCCCTGAATGATTTTGCGGCCCGGATTAACCGGATAGATCTTGCCGGGGAAGTCATTGTGGAGAAGTGATTCCACCACGCGACCGCCTGCCTTGCGCAGGTCGTCCGATGCCCCGACAACCGCCACGCTGCGGGCGTTGAGTATCCGGCTCAGTCTATTGGAGCCCGACGGATCGGCAGAATGTCCGTCGCCGGACCCGACTTCATCCCTCATTGCGATACCGTGGCCGTTCCGGTGATGACCGGCTCGTCCTTCTGGTTGCGCACCCAGACGTCATAGGTGCCGGGCGCACCCTCCTGCTCGATGCCGCCACCGGTCACGATGTCGTTCTCGCGCACTGGCCGCACAAAGCGGATGTTCAGGCTCGTGCCCGCCAGAGCCTCGTTCCCAAGCGATTTGCGCAGCGACTGCCAGATCAGGTTCAGCGACATGGTGCCATGGGCGATGATGCCCTTCATCTCGGTCTTTTCGGCGAATTCCCGATCGACATGGATCGGATTGTAATCGTCGGTGAGATCGGCATAGGCCATGATTGTCGGCATCTCGACGGTCAGGCTAACGGGCTCCAGCTTATTCGGCATCTCGGTTCCTCCCTACACTCAGGCTGCCACAAGGGTCGTCATCACGCCGGTGAAGACGATGCCGCCCTCGCCATCGCGCGTCGTATAGGTCGTTTCCACCCATTTACGGCCTTTGCGGATTTCCTTGTTCGTGCATACCACCTCGGTGGTCAGTGTTTCGCCCACTTTCGGCAGGCGCTGCAGATCGAAGACCTGGCTGCCGTGGACATTGCCTTTCGGCCGCGGCGTGATGCAGGCCATATAGCACTGAATCTGGATCATCGCTGTCATACCCGGCGGCATCAGATCGCCGTTGTCATCACCGGTATAGACGGCAAGCCATTTGCCGATCCGGTCGCGGTCTACGGTGAAAACGTCGCTTCCGTAGTTTTTTCCAACCTCGAAGTGGTCATAAGTGAACATTCTTACCCCCCGATCTCGACTTGCGGAATTGTCTGATCCCCGCGTTTTTCGTAAATGACACGCACCCGCGTGCCTATCTCGGCCTCGGCGCCGCGCACGTTGGCCATGAAGCGAAATCCTTCGTCCATATCAACAAGCGCGACCTGATAGGGACCATCCGCCTTGAAAGCCACGCTTGGCCCGCGGTGAACGGTCGTCACGCTGTGCACGGTGCCTTTCCCGACGGAAATCTCCCATCTGAGGTTGCTGCCGTGACAGTGAGAGCAGACGGCGCGAGGATAAAATTGCACCTTGCCGCAATCGCTGCAACGCTGGAAACGGAATTCATGCGCGGCGCAGCCTTCCCAGAACGGTGCGGAATCGGCATTTGGACGCGGAACGGGTTTTTCCATTTGTCAGGCCCTCCCCAGAACTACGGAACAGTGGGCGGACAGGATGCCGCCATCTCCATGGACAAGGGCCAACTTGGCTCCTTCGACTTGTCGGCCATGGGCGGCGCCGCGCAATTGCTCGACCGCCTCGACCACATGGAACATGCCCCCCGCGGCACCGGAGTGCCCGTATGAGAGCAGCCCGCCATGGGTATTGCAGGGCAGTTTGCCCCCGATCTTCAGATCGCCTGCGGCGGCGGCCACACCGGCCCCGCCGCGCTCAAAGAACCCCATGGATTCCAGTTCGGCGAGAAGCGTGATGGTGAAACTGTCATAGATCTCGACCACGTCGATATCCGACGGTTTGAGCCCGGCCCGGCCCAAGGCAGTCGCCGCGGACTGCTTGCAGCCGTATTCGGTCAGCGAGGGGGCGGCGACGATGTATTCGTGCGTATGCCCCTGCCCGGAGCCGAGAATATCGATCCGGGGTTGCCTGAGGTCGGCGGCCGCATCCGCGGCGCTCACCACGACAGCGGCACCCCCGTCCGATATCAGGCAGCAATCAAGCAGGTGCAGCGGTGTCGCGATGAAACGCGAGTTCATCACGTCGTCCACCGTGATCGGTGTCCGCATATGCGCCTTGGGATTGAGCGCGGCATGTTCGCGATGGGTCACCGCGATCGCGGCGAGCTGTTCCGAAGTGACGCCGAATTCCGACATGTAGCGCTGTGCCACCAGGGCATAGGCGGCTGGGATGGTCATGCCATAGGGCTGCTCGTATTGCTGGTTGCCCACCTCTGCCAAGGCCTGGACGGCATTACCGCGCATCCCGCTCAGCCGGTTGTCGCCGGTGACAACCAGCACGTGCCGGCAATAGCCCGCCTCGATCAGCGCAGCCGCCTGCATCACCAGCATGCAGGCCGTGACGCCGCCCATCGAGACCGACGTGGCGTAGGCCGGCTTCATCCCGATATACTCGGCAAACACCGAGGCCAGCATCAGATGCGGTTCGGTGAAGGAATAGGCGCAAAGAAGCCCATCGACATCGGCCACTGAAAGCCCCGCGTCGGCCAGGGCGCCAAGCCCTGCTTCTGTTTGAAGCGACATGCAGGTGGAGCCTTGCAGATCCCCTACACTGGTGCTGTACACGCCTGTTATAACAGCCTTTTTCACGAACCCGCCTCCTCCTTGTTCATGCGCTCCCAGTCGAAAAGCGCCGGTTTCTTGTCAAGGAAACGCTGGACCGCCTCCTTGTGATAGGCGCTGTCCATGCACAGGGCCTGGGCCATCGCCTCAAGTTCTGCCATGGCGCGCTGATCCAGATTGAAGGTGAGAACGGCGGTGGGAAATTCGTCCACGGTAGCGGTGGCTTGGTGCTGCTGCGGGCGGCGTAAAAGTCGTCCACCTATTCCCTTTCTGCGGCGGCAGGGAGGGCGTGAGGATTTACAGCGTGGACCTATATCTGAGAGTTCGGCAGGCTTGCGCGGAAGGCATGAGCCAGCGGGAAGCGGCGCGGGTGTTCAACATCTCGCGTGACACGGTTGCGAAGATGATGACCTTCTCGGTGCCACCGGGCTACCGACGGACGGCCGAGGTCAGGCGGCCAAAGCTTGATCTGTTCATCCCGATCATCGAGGGTTGGCTGGAGGCGGACCGTTCGATGCCGCGCAAGCAGCGGCATACGGCCAAGCGGGTGTTCGACCGGCTTCGCGATGAGTGCGGCTTTACCGGCGGCTATACGATCATCAAGGACTACATTCGGGAGCGGGAACGGCGGGGCCAGGAGGTATTTGTGCCGCTGTCGCATCCGCCGGGCCATGCTCAAGCCGACTTCGGCGAGGCGCAGGTCCGGATCGGGGGCGTCGAGCAGAAGGCCCACTTCTTCGTGCTGGACCTGCCGCACAGCGATGCGTGCTATGTGCGGGCCTACCCTGCGGCGGTGGCCGAGGCCTGGGTTGACGGCCACATCCATGCCTTTGCGTTCTTTGGCGCGGTTCCCCAGTCTGTGCTCTACGACAACGACCGCTGCCTTGTGGCGAAGATCCTGCCCGACGGCACCCGCAAGCGGGCGGAGCTGTTCAGCGGCTTCCTGTCGCATTACCTGATCCGGGATCGCTATGGCCGCCCGGGCAAGGGAAACGACAAGGGTAATGTCGAGGGTCTGGTGGGCTATTCGCGGCGCAACTTCATGGTGCCGATGCCGGAGTTCGCAAGCTGGGAAGCGTTCAACCTCTGGCTGGAGGAGCAATGCCGCAAGCGACAGCGTGCTGTCTTGCGCGGTGAAAGCGAGACGATCGGGGAAAGGCTGCAGCGTGACCTTGCCGCGATGCGCCCGCTCCCTGCGGCTCCCTTCGATGCCTGCGATCAGGAGACCGGCCGCGTCTCGTCGCAATCGCTCGTGCGCTACAAGACCAACGACTACTCGGTGCCCGTCGCCTACGGCCATCAGGATGTCTGGATCCGGGCCTATATGCATGAAGTGGTGATCGGTAGTCGTGGCGAGGTGATCGCCCGCCATCCCCGGTGCTGGGAACGCGATGAGATCGTCTTCGACCCGATCCATTACCTTCCGCTGATCGAGCAGAAGATCAATGCGCTCGACCAGGCGGCACCATTGCAGGGCTGGGACCTACCAGAGGAGTTCGCCACGTTGCGCCGGCTGATGGAGGCGCGGATGAACCGCCATGGCCGACGCGAATATGTCCAGGTTCTGCGGCTTCTGGAGACTTTCGATCTCGCCGATCTGCGGGCTGCCGTGACGCAGGCCCTCCGGATGGGAGCGATCAGCTTTGATGCAGTGAAGCATCTTCTGCTTTGCCGGGTGGAGCGCCGACCACCGCGCCTGGACCTCGACTGCTATCCCTACCTGCCGAAGGCCACAGTCGAGAAGACCAGGGCCGTATCTTACATGCGGCTACTCTCGGTCGGTGCGGAGGGCGCGGCATGAATGATGCGCCGGAAATCCTGCTCGCCCATCACCTCAAGGCGCTGAAGCTGCCCACCTTCCTGCGCGAGCATCAGAAACTGGCCCGCCAATGCGCGACGGAAGGGCTGGACCATGTTAGATACCTAGCCCGGCTGGTCGAACTTGAACTGATCGATCGAGAACGGCGGATGGTGGACCGTCGCATCAAGGCCGCGAAGTTCCCGGCCGTCAAAAGCCTCGACAGCTTCGACTTTGCGGCTATCCCGAAGCTGAACAAGATGCAGGTGCTGGAACTGGCCCGGTGCGAATGGATCGAACGGCGCGAGAATGTCATTGCCCTCGGCCCGTCCGGCACCGGCAAGACCCATGTCGCCCTCGGCATCGGGCTGGCCGCCTGTCAGAAGGGCCTGTCCGTTGGCTTTACCACCGCTGCGGCGCTGGTCAGCGAGATGATGGAGGCCCGCGATGAACGCCGCCTGCTGCGCTTCCAGAAGCAGATGGCCGGATACAAGCTGCTCATCATCGACGAACTTGGCTTCGTGCCGTTGTCGAAGACCGGCGCCGAATTGCTGTTCGAGCTGATCTCGCAGCGCTATGAGCGCGGATCGACCCTGATCACCAGCAATCTGCCCTTCGATGAATGGACGGAAACCTTCGGTTCCGAGCGTCTCACCGGCGCGCTGCTCGACCGACTGACCCACCACGTCAACATCCTCGAGATGAACGGCGAAAGCTATCGCCTCGCCAACAGCACAGCCCGTAAACAGCGCTGATCACCATAAAATCTCTGCCCACGATTGGCCCTAAGGGGCCAGTGCGCCATGGCTCGCGCCAGCTATGTGGCCAGCGCGCGCGCCATGGCGCCCCCCCCCCAACTGGCCGGACTTTACGCCGCCGCCCTGGCCGACTTTTGCTCCGCCGTTGACAGGCCGACGTAGGGCACCAGGCTCGCCCGCTCATCCTGGAACACGTCCCAGATTGTCCGATCACGCAATTCCTGGTGCGGATGGGCCTTGGCCCAGGCAATACAGCGATCCTGAAGCCAGGCGTTGAG
>JBFXGQ010000315.1:0-5858 GCA_050177915.1 Pseudodonghicola sp.
TTCAGGAACACTTTACCGACACGGGCGGTGCCAGTGATCATATCTTCGGGCTGTTCGCCTTGATCGGAAAGCGGTTCTCACCGCGACTGCGCAATCTCAAAGACCGGAAGTTCCACACGTTCGAGAAGAGCGATGCATATCCAACCCTGTCGAACCATATCGGGGCGCCGATCAACACCGCCCTGATTCTCGACCATTGGGACGATCTGCTCCATCTCGCGGCGTCGATCACGACGCGGTCCGTGGTACCGTCTACGATCCTGAAGAAGCTGTCCGCATCTCCGAAGCAAAGCCATCTCGCGAGGGCGCTCCGCGAACTCGGCCGTATCGAAAGGTCGCTCTTCATGATCGAATGGTACTCAAGTCCGGCATTGCGGCGGAGATGCCAAGCCGGTCTCAACAAGGGAGAGGCCGCCCATAAGCTGAAACGCGCTGTGTTCTTCCACGAGCGAGGCGAGATCCGTGACCGGTCGTTCGAAAGCCAAGCTTTCCGCGCCTCGGGGCTCAATCTCGTCGTCAGTGCGATCGTGCACTGGAATACGGTTTATCTTGATCGCGCAGTCACACAACTGAAACGAGCGGGGCGAGACATTCCTGATACTCTATTGAAACACATATCGCCGCTCAGTTGGGAACATATCAACCTTACCGGCATCTACACATGGGATGCCGAACATCAGATGCCGAACGGATTTCGATCGCTCCGCCTTCCGGCTAGGCTAAGGAACGCCGCGTAAGTTCTCATTCCGTTCGTCCTTAGCGTACGATTTCGGACTGCTCTTGTTCTGACCCCTTCCGGGTTGCTGTGTATATCAACGGACCTCAGGCATGGACGAAATGCCCCGTCCCCACCTCGCGGTAGCGACGTTTCGGGGGAACATAGCCGACGGAATGCACCGGGCTTGGGATTTCGTCCACCGTCATTCTCCGCCAATTGTTACGGCGCGCCGGGTCCGGCACGGGAACCGCGGCCATCAGCTTTTTCGTATAGGGATGCTGCGGGTTTTCGAACACGGCACGGCGGGGGCCAATCTCTACGATCTCGCCGAGATACATCACGGCCACCCGGTGACTGACCTGTTCGACCACGGCCATGTCGTGGGAGATGAAGAGATAGGCAAGGTTGAAGCTCTGCTGCAGGTCGAGCAGCAGGTTGCAGACCTGGGCCTTGATCGACACATCCAGCGCCGAAACAGCTTCGTCCGCCACGATTACCTTGGGATCGAGGATCAGCGAGCGGGCTATGGCGACACGCTGGCGCTGGCCGCCGGAGAACTCGTGTGGATAGCGCTTCATCATGTCGGACTTCAGCCCCACCCGCTCCAGCAGGTCGGCTGCCTTGTCGCGGGCCTGCTGCCGCGAACCGAGGCCGTGGGCGATGAACGGCTCCATGACCGTTTCCCCGACATTCATGCGCGGATCGAGGCTGGCGAAAGGATCCTGGAACACCATCTGGATGCTTTGCCGCATGGCCCTCAGCTCCTTGCGGTCGAGGCGCATGATATCGCGCCCGTCGAGCGAAATACTGCCGGCCTTCGGTTCGACCAGGCGAATGATGGAGCGCCCTGTCGTCGACTTGCCGCAGCCGGATTCACCGACCAGGGACAGTGTTTCTCCGGGCCGGAGGTCAAAGGAGACATCCTCGACCGCATGCACCGCGCCGGATTTGCGTCCGAGTATACCCGAACGGATGTCGAAGCGGGTGGTCAGGTTGCGGACTTCGAGAACAGGCTTCCCTCCCTCTTCCGGCAGTCCGCCTTCGCTGGCCGTAATGACTGTATCACCGCTTGAGATGTCGATGACGGGGAAGCGCATCGGCTTTTCCTTGCCGGCCATCGAGCCGAGCCGCGGCACGGCGGAAAGCAGCGCGCGGGTATAAGGATGCTCACCCCGATGGAAGATGTTGTCGGTCGTGCCGGCCTCCACCGCGTCACCGCGGAGCATCACAATGGTGCGGTCGGAGATTTCGGCGACGACACCCATGTCGTGGGTGATGAAGAGGACCGCCATGTCCTCTTCTTCCTGAAGGGTCTTGATGAGATCGAGGATCTGGCCCTGGATCGTAACATCAAGGGCTGTCGTCGGCTCGTCGGCGATCAACAGCTTCGGCCTTGACGCCAGCGCCATAGCGATCATGACGCGCTGGCGCATGCCACCCGAGAACTGGTGCGGATATTCGTCGAACCGCCCCGTGGCATTGGGAATGCGCACCTTGTCAAGCAGCCTCAGGACCTCCGCCCTGGCTTCCGCCTGGGAGATATTGCGGTGACAGGTTATCGCCTCCGCAATCTGCTTGCCGATCGGGAAGATCGGATTGAGCGAGGTCATCGGCTCCTGGAAGATCATCGAAATCTCGTTGCCGCGCACCTTGCGCATCTCTTCTTCTCCCAGCGAAAGCAGGTCCCTTTCGCCGAGAATGACCTTCCCCTCAATGCGGCTGACATATCGGGGCAGGAGTTGCATGATGGACAGCGACGTAACGCTCTTGCCGGAACCGGATTCCCCGACGATCGCGACGGTTTCCTTCGGTGCGACCGAAAAGCTGAGGTTGCGGACTACGGATTTCCACTGGTCGCCGAGCCTGAACGATGTCGTCAGGTTTTGAACCGATAGAACCGGGGTCGGAGAGTCAAGCGTATCCATCTTGATGACACTCCCGTCAGGCGGCGGTGTGAACCGGGTCTACCGGGTGCTTGGCCAACGGCAGAACGTCAATGTCGTGCATCCACGGATTGGCCGGCAGGCTGGTGATGATCTCATGCAGCTGCGTAGCATCGGCGGCGCGCCAGAGACCCCAGTTCTCGAAGCGGCAGGGAACGCGCCACATGCGGATCAGGTGCCCCTCCTTGATCAGCTCGGCGGCGTGCGCGCGTTCGTCGCGGATAACCTTTTCCTTCAGGACTGGATCCATGTCGTCGTCCCAGCGAAGCTTGATGTTGACCAGAAATTCCATTGAGTTTTCCCTCATTGCTTGGACTTGATATCGTTGATGATGGTGGTTGCGGCGTTGAAGCCAGGGATGCCGGTGACATAGCCACCCGGCCAGGTACCTCCGCCCGAGAGGTAGAGCCCCTCCAGCGGCGTTCGGTAATCATGCGCCCTGCGATGCGGCCGGGCGCCGAACAGCGCGTTGGGCAGCATGTCGCCATGGGTGATGTTGGACTGCACCAATCCGAGCTCGCTTTCGATCTGCACGGGATCGAGATAGCTGACACCAACCAGCCTTTGGCGCAGGTTGGGCATGTAGCCTACAAGCTCGTCGATGCAGCGGTCGGCGAAACGCTGGCCGGCCTCCGGCCAGCTGCCTTCCGACAGGTTGTAAGGCGCGTGCCAGGCATTCACGCTGAGCAGGTGCCGCCCCGCCGGCGCAAGGCCGGATGAAGTCGCCGATAGCATCAGGCCCCAGATGATCGGCTTGTCGGAGAGCCGCCCGGCCAGGCCATCGGCAATCGACTTCTCGATATGGTCCAACGACGGCGCTAAGCGGAATTGAACCTTTGCTACCTGTTCCGGCGTAACGTCGTCCGGCAAGCCGGCATATTCAGGAATCCCGTCGAGCGCCAGGACCAGCTTGAAAGCCGAGCCCCGCATCGGCACAGCAGAAATTTCGCGCCTGATATCCGCCCCGACAGCCTCATCGTCCAGCAGCTTCCCGAACAGCGTCCGCGGGTTTATCGTCGATAGAACGATCGGAGCACGATACTCGTCTCCGTTCACGGTTACGACGCCAGCCGCACGCCCATGTGCATGCAGGACATGAGCGATCGGCTGGCCCTTCATGATCGTCGCGCCATGCGCGAGACAGCAGGCCTCTATCGCATCGATGATCGCGCCCATTCCGCCCACCGGCAGGCCGGTGGAGCCACGCAGCGCCGCGCGCCGCGGGTCGTCGTCATCAAGAGCCGCATAGGAGGCGAGCGAGATCGGGCGCATCATGAGCCCGACGGCGGAGCCTGGCGCAGAAGGGGGCGTCAGCGTGGCATTGAGAGCGAGCATGCCCAGCAGTGCCTTAGGCTCTTCCGCCTTCAGCCGCTCGTCCAGCAGTTGCTTGAGGCTGCCGCACATGACGCGATCGAACAGACTGGCCAGATGGGCCGGGACATTGCGCGCGGCCTCCGACATGTCGGGCGACGGGCGGAACATGGAGGCGCCGAGATAGCGTCCAAGTTCTTCCAGATCGGAAAGGAGGCTGAAATAGCGCTCTGCCTCGCCGGGCGCATAGGCATCCAGTTGTGCTGTCAGCCGATCCCGGTCACGCCAGCCGATGAATGCGCCTCGCGGAAAGGGATGGACGACAGTCGGGTCCGTGCGGACGAATTTCAGGCCGTATTTTTCCAGCTCAAGCTCTGCGATGAAACGCGGCTCGAAGCTGCCGGGGGAATTGGTGAAGGCGCAGCGATAGCCGGGCATGAATTCGAACGTGCCACACGGTCCGCCGAGCCCGGGCCGCGCCTCGATCAGCAGCGGGCGCAGGCCTGACATGGCGAGGTAGGCGGTCGCGACAAGACCGTTATGCCCTCCGCCCACGACGATGACGTCATAGGTGCCTGTCGCTGTATCGGCGATCTGAGACATTACATTCCACTCCTTTGAAGCAAAAGGCGCCGGCGGCGAACCGCCGGCTCAGGTGTCCGGCCAGCTATTGGGGGAGCTGATCGTTGGAGAAGTAGGCCGTCGCCTCCTTCTTGCCGGTCATCGATCCGAATTGAGCGAGGGTTTCGTTCATGGATTCCCAGTCCGCCTCGGCCATCCAGCCGATCGGCTTGCCTTCCGTGGCCTTGGTGTGCAGCGAAGCCTCATAGGCATCGAGAACGCCGCGATGGAATTCCGCCGGCTGGGTGTTGCCGGATACCTTCAGGAAGATTTCCACCGCCTCGTCCTTGTTGGCGAAGGTGTATTCCATGCCCTTGCGGGTGGCGGCGAGGAAGCGCTTCACGATGTCAGGGTTCTTGGAGAGATAGTCGCTGTTGACGACGATACCGAAGCCGAGATTGGTCACGCCCCAGTCGGCATATTTGAGGATGGAGATTTCCTTGCCCTGCGCCTTGAGCTGCGGGCCATAGAAGTAGTCGTCGCCGCTGATGCAGTCGAGCTGGCCGGACGCAATGCCGGCAAACTTGGCGTCGCCAGGCATGTTGACCAGCGAGATGTCGGTGAGCTCGAGCCCGTTGGCCTTGAGGAAGGCCGGCAGGATCTGGCCGTCGGAACCTGTCGGGGTCGAGCCGACGCGCTTGCCCTTCACGTCCGCCGGGGTCTTGATGCTGGGATCGGTGCAGATCAGCGAGATCGGTCCCTGCTGCCACCAGCCGGCGACGGCCGTGATCGGGACGCCGGCCGAAATGGACTGCGCGACGGTCGAGAGATTGGCGTGACCGATCGGATCGGCATTCTCGCCCACGACCATGGTCGTGGTCTTGGAGCCCTGGCCTTGGACGATATCGACGTCGAGATCGACTTCGTCGTAAAAGCCCTTTTCCTTGGCGAGGATCATCGGCGTCTGACCGGCCCACCAGCTCCAGTCGAGCCGAAGACGGATGCTGTCTGCGGCGAAAGCTGTACCGCTCATCAGGGACAGGGCCAGAAGCGCCCCGCATGCATGCTTGTAGGAGGTCATGTCCGTTTCCTTTTCCGGTTGTCAGGCTGCGTCTTCGGCATCATCGCGGATGACACCCATGCGCTCGAAATGAATGAGAATCTGGTCGACGATGGCGTTGAACTCGGGCGTGCTGCGCACCGACAGACGGCGACGGCGCGGCAGAGGCACGTCCAGCACCGCTTCCACGCGACCGGGCCGCGGCGCCATGACGACGATGCGATCCGACAGGAACACCGCTTCCTGGATGCTGTGTGTAACGAAT
>JBFXGQ010000316.1:0-5850 GCA_050177915.1 Pseudodonghicola sp.
ATCGCCCATGCCGACCACGCCCTTGCCGCTGTCGCGGCGCGAGGAGGAGGATTTAGAGGAAGGAGCGCGACGACGACGAAGACGACGGCTTCGGGGCGGCCTCGGCGGTCTCGGTCCGGCTCGACGGGGCCTCGGACGGCTCCTCGGCCTTGGGCGACGACGGCCTGGAGGAGGATTTCGACGACGTGGATTTCGACGACGAGCGGGACGAGGAGGACCGGCTCGACGCGCGTGAGCGCGAGGTGGTCTTCTCTTCCTGGCTGTCCTCGGCCTCGACCTCGGGGGCGGCGCCCTTCAGCGGGTTGTCCAGCCGCGGGATCTGCTTCTGCACCAGCCGTTCCACCGCATCGAGCAGCTTCTCGTCGCGGCTGGAGCAGATGGTGATCGCCTTGCCGGCGCGGCCGGCGCGGCCGGTCCGGCCGATGCGGTGCACGTAATCCTCGGCATGGCTGGGCACGTCGAAGTTGAACACATGGCTGACGCTCGGCACGTCGAGGCCGCGGGCAGCCACGTCCGAGGCCACCAGGATCCGCAGCGAGCCCTCGCGGAAGCCGTCCAGCGTGCGGGTCCGCTGGCTCTGGTCCAGGTCGCCATGGATCGGCGCCGCGTCATAGCCGTAGGTCTTGAGCGATTTGGCGACGATATCGACGTCCATCTTGCGGTTGCAGAAGATGATCGCGTTGGTCAGCTTGTCGCCTTCGCCGTCGATCAGCGCCCGCAGCAGCGCGCGTTTCTCGCTGGCCTCGCGGTCCTTGCGGCTGGCCTTGAACAGCACCACGCCCTGTTCGATGGTCTCCGAGGTGGTCGCCTGACGGGCGATCTCGATCCGCTCGGGGTTCGACAGGAAGGTATTGGTGATCCGCTCGATCTCGGGCGCCATGGTGGCCGAGAAGAACAGCGTCTGGCGGGTGAAGGGGGTCAGCGAGAAGATGCGCTCGATATCGGGGATGAACCCCATGTCCAGCATCCGGTCGGCCTCGTCCACCACCATGATCTGCACGCCGGTCAGCAGCAGCTTGCCGCGTTCGAAATGGTCCAGCAGCCGGCCCGGGGTGGCGATCAGCACATCGACGCCCTTGTCGATCAGCTTGTCCTGTTCGGCGAAGCTGACGCCGCCGATCAGCAGCGCCTTGGTCAGCTTGACGTGCTTGGCGTAGACGTCGAAGTTCTCGGCCACCTGGGCGGCCAGTTCGCGGGTCGGGCAGAGCACCAGGCTGCGCGGCATCCGCGCGCGGGCGCGGCCGCGGGCCAGCAGGGTGATCATCGGCAGCGTGAAGCTGGCCGTCTTGCCGGTGCCGGTCTGGGCGATGCCCAGCACGTCGCGGCCTTGCAGCGCCGGCGGAATCGCGCCCGCCTGGATCGGGGTGGGCGTCTCGTAGCCAGCTTCTTCGATAGCTTTGAGAACCTTGGGGTTCAGATTCAGGTCAGAAAATTTAGTCATATGTTTCCGCATTTCGCGGACATCGACTTGGCCCGCGCATCTGGTCAGGGGGCCGAACCCGTATGGTCCGCGCTCTGCGCGTGAAGGCCCATGCCGCCGCATAGCAAAAACGTGAGGTGTGGTCAAACACAGTTGCAAAAGCGTGAAATTTCGGAAACTTCACGCCGCATATGGAAACAATGCCTTAATTTGGATTGAATTGTTTCCCCATCCGTTCCGCCAGCTGCAGATCGCATTTATGCAGCAGCCCCTCGGCCTTCAAGGCGGCCCGCAGCTCGGGGCTGTCGGCGCAGAGCTCGTCGTAAAAGCTGCGCAGGCCGGCCTCGCCCTCGGCCTCGTGGATCAGGCTGAGAACCTCGTGGATGGTCATGCCGCCGCGCTCGCGCGGCCGGGCGGGGGCCAGTTCGGCGCGGTACGAGCCATGCTCCAGCCGGTATCGGAAGGCGCCGATCCACTGCTCCCAGCTCTTGGCGTGGCGATGCAGCAGCAGCATGTCCGCCAGCTCGGTCTCGCCCGGGTTCATCTGGCCGTCGAGAAAGGCGTTGTGGATCTTGACCGTGACCGCGCCCAGCCCGGTGCGCAGGAACAGCTTGCCGGCCAGATGGCTGAGAAAGCCGCCCTTCACATAGGGGCCGAAGCGGGGATAGATCCGTTCCACCGTGGCGTCGCGGTCGGGGCCGGCGGGGATGAAGCCCTTGAAATGATGGCCGTCCCCGGCCAGCGCCTCGACCGGGCGGACCCGGGCGCAGCCGACCTCGGCCGGCAGGGCCGCGAGGCTGTCGGCCACCCGGCCCTCGGGCCACAGGAATTCGTCGACGTCGATATGGATCAGCCAGTCGACCTCGGCCTTCTGGCGATAGATCCGGGTGGCGTTGGCGGTCTGGCGGGCCTGATGCTTGTCGGGGCGCCGGGTTCCCAGCTTGCGCCAATAGCCGTCGTCGCAGGCGAAGACTCGCACCTTGGGATGCGCCTTCAGCGCTGCGAAGGTTTCCGGCTCGGGGGCGTCGAGATGGATGTAGAGCCGGTGCGCCCCGAGATCGAGGTGATAGGCGGCGAACTCCAGAATCTCCGCGCGCTCAGCCTTGATCGTGCTGACCACCCCCCATTTGGTCGTCGGTTGCTGTGTCAGGGCCCTGGCTCCGCGAATTGGGGTCTTTGTATTTCTGCACCCGTGCAAATACGGTTCGATCGTCCGTCATCAGCAGATCCATCATCCGGGTCCCGAGCGGACGGAACAGGGGATCGGATTGCGACATCCTCCACAGCCGCATCAGGATCGAGCGATCCAGATCTCCAGTTCGCATGGAATAGGGCGGCAGGTCAAACGCCAGCGGAAAGCGGTCGTCCCGAAAGTTGAACGGCAAGGGCACCGATCCGGGCAGGCCGGAAAAGCGGCGTTCGCTGTCGTGCAGCTTGATCATGTCGAAGACCAGGGCGAGCGACTGCCCGGCCAGACGCTGCGCCGGGGTGTTGCCGACATCGGCGAAGGTCGTCGCCGAGGAGATCAGCCAGCGCACCGGCAGGTGGTCGGCCAGAAACGGGCCTTCCTCTTGCCAGATCCTGAGAAACAGCTTGCCGAAGCGCGGCGGGCAATCGCGGCGCCGCAACAGGGCGATGACCATGGCGTGAAAGGCGAAAAGCTCGGGCGCGCCGGCGAATTCCAGACGGAGGCTTCGGTATTTCTCGCGCGCGTCCAGCGTCGCTTCGCGGTCCGGGGGGGCGTCGGCCTCGGGCAGGATATTGACCTTCATCGGCGCCAGATCGATCCGGCCCGCCGGAATGACCGCCGACACATTGCGAAACGGCCTTTCCCGCAGGCCGAAATACCGCTCAAGCTCGCCCTTGCCGCCGACAATGATCTGGTCGGGCGCGGGGGTTCGCAACGCCTTGCCAAAGCGCAGCTCGCGTCGGATGGACCTGAGGGTGTAAGCCCCCGGCAGTCGTCGCCAGCGGCGGGAAAAGTCAAACATCGTCGGCCCTGTCAGGTCGGAAAATGGCGTTTCAAACAGATTCGGCGGGCCGTCGCGGCAATTCCTTGCGACGGGGCAGCGGTGGAGCACTGCCGTTCACATGTTAGTGAACGCAGATCGTCGGATCAAGTTTGGATCGGCGGGCACGGCGACGGTCGCGGGGCGTCAGGTCGGGGTGTCAGGGGGGCGGCGTCTCGGATGGCAGCTCGCCGAACCAGCGCGCGACCTTTTCGTCCAGATCCAGCGGCGCGGTCAGCAGCATGTCATGCGCCGCCAGCCGGTCCAGCAGGCGCGGCGTGGCGGCGCTCAGCTGGTCGTAGAACCGGCGCAGCCCGTCGCGGCCGCCATCCAGAAGGATGACATCCAGAACGTCGCGCAACCGCATGCGATCACGCAGTTTTTCGCGGTAAGATCCCTTTTCCATCCGGAACGTCAGATGGCGTTCGAAATGGGCCCAGTCGGGGGCGTGGGCATGGCCCAGATGCACCTCGGGCAGGCGTTCGAAGTTGGAAACCGGCGCGCCCTGGTGCAGCACCCCATGGATGCCCAGCCGGATCCCCGGCAGGCCGGTACGCGCGATGTTCTTGCCGCCGGTATAGCCCAGAAAGCCCTCGGGCACATAGGCGCCGAAATCGGGGTAGATGTCGGCCAGCTCGGTCTTGGTCAGCCCGCGTTCGCGGCGGGTCAGCTTGAAATGCGCCGGGCCGCGCCAGGGATCGTCCTGCGCCAGCAGCTCGACCGGGCGGATGCGGGCAAAGGCGGCCTCGTCCGAGACCGCGGCCAGCACCTCGGCCAGCGGCCGCGGCGTCAGCAGGAACTCGTCGACGTCGATATGGGCGATCCAGTGCAGATCGGTGCGGCGATAGGCGCGCGAGGCGTTGTAGGCCTGCCGCAGCTGGTGCGACGAGCGCGCCCGTTCCGGCTTGCCGCGCCAGTAGAGGTCGTCGCAGGCGGTCAGCCGCACCGCCGGGAAGGGGGCGAAGAAGTCCAGCACCGCGGGATCGGGCACGTCGAGATAGATGTTGATCTCGGCCGCGCCCAGATCGAGGTGATAGGCCGCAAAGCGCGCGATGTCGCGCAGCGGTGCCTTGATGGTCGACACCGTGCCCCAGCGCAGCCGCCCCGGGTCGCGCTCCACCGTTTCCGCCGGGACCGGCAGCACGACGCGGGACTTGGCCGGGTCCATCGGGCGTTACACCATCATTTCCTTGGTCGCGCTCAGCCTCAGCTCCGGGTAATCGCGCACGATCCGGTCGATGTCCCACTGCAGCCGCGTCAGATAGACGATATCGCCGTCGTGATCGTGGGCGATATGCTGTTTGTTGGCGTTCACGAACTTGTCCATCGCCAGCTTGTCGCCGCTGACCCAGCGGGCCGAGGTGAACTGGCTGGGCTCGAACCGCACCGGCAGGCCGTATTCCAGCTCGATCCGGCTGGCCAGCACCTCGAACTGCAGCGCGCCGACGACGCCGACGATGAAGCCCGAGCCGATGGCCGGCTTGAACACCTTGGCGGCGCCTTCCTCGGCGAATTGCATCAGCGCCTTTTCCAGGTGCTTGGCCTTCATCGGGTCGGCGGCGCGCACGGTCTGCAACAGTTCCGGCGCGAAGGAGGGGATGCCGGTCACCCGCAGCGCCTCACCCTCGGTCAGCGTGTCGCCGATGCGCAGCTGGCCGTGGTTGGGGATGCCGATGATATCGCCGGCCCAGGCCTCTTCCGCCAGTTCGCGGTCGGAGGCGAGGAACAGCACCGGGTTCGACACCGTCATCGGTTTCTTCGACCGCACATGCAGCAGCTTCATGCCGCGCCTGAAGTGGCCCGAGGCCAGACGGACAAAGGCCACCCGGTCGCGGTGCTTGGGATCCATGTTCGCCTGAACCTTGAAGACAAAGCCGGAAACCTTTGGTTCCTCAGCCAAAATCTGGCGCGGGTCGGCCTTTTGCGGCTGCGGTTCCGGGCCGTAGGTGCCGATGCCGTCCATCAGCTCCTTGACGCCGAAGGAGTTGATGGCCGAGCCGAACCAGATCGGCGTCATATGGCCCTCAAGCACCGCCTGCGGGTCCAGCGCCGGCAGCAGCTCGCGCGCCATCTCCAGCTCTTCCATCAGCTGCTCCAGCAGATGCGCGGGGACGTGTTCGGCCAGCTTGGGATCGTTCAGCCCCTCGATCTTGATCGATTCCGCCACCTTGTTGCGGTCGGCGCGGTCCATCAGCTCAAGCCGGTCGCGCAGGATGTCGTAGCAGCCGATGAAATCGCGGCCCTGACCGATCGGCCAGCTGGCCGGGGTCACGTCGATCGCCAGGTTCTCCTGGATCTCGTCGATGATCTCGAAGGTGTCGCGGCTTTCGCGGTCCATCTTGTTGCAGAAGGTCAGGATCGGCAGGTCGCGCAGGCGGCAGACCTCGAACAGCTTCTGGGTCTGGCTTTCCACCCCCTTGG
>JBFXGQ010000317.1:0-5819 GCA_050177915.1 Pseudodonghicola sp.
GCCGCAAGAATCTCGGTGCCCATGGGCCGCAGCAGCTTTACCCGCAGGATCGGAACGCCATCCACGTCCATGAAGGCCGGCGCCTTGACCATCAGCGCCGCGCGCTTGGAGCTTTTGTTCCAGCAGAGCGTCGCGCCGTCCGTGTTTGCGCAGATCGAATTGACGCGGGGCAGGGTCAGCGGATCGTTGCGATCCGTGCGCTCGACCGTGAGCGCGGTGGCCGTCGCACCCGTCGCCTCATGTTCGAAGATGACTTTGCGATCGACGATCTCGAAATTCTCCGCGCGCAGGGTCTCGAGGCCGACATCCAGCGTACCTGCCTGCCGCGCATCTTCGATGATCGCCGAGAGGAACCCACCGAAGGCCTCGAAGATTGCGTCCTGCATGTCGATGCGGAGTGCCAGGCAGCGGTTCAGGAACTGCTGGATCGGCGGCAGGTTCTCTTTCATCGTGCCATCCGCCTCATCAAGCGTCAGCCCAGTCATTTCCTGAAACTTCGCGTAGGAGCAGGCTTCAATCTTGCCCGCCCGCAGTTTGTAGAAGAACTGCCGCAGCGCCGCCCGTGCATAGGGGCTCTCGAGGTTGTCCTCGGCGCGGAACATGTTCTGCCCGCCGGTCTCGCGTTGCCCCTTGGTGATGGCCCCGAGCGTGTCGAGGCGGCGCGCGATGGTGGAGAGAAACCGCTTCTCTCCTTTGACATTGGTCGCGACAGGTCGAAAGAGTGGAGGTTGCGCCTGATTGGTGCGGTTCGTGCGCCCCAGTCCCTGGATGGCATTGTCGGCTTTCCAGCCGGGCTCAAGGAGGTAGTGAACCCGGAGACGCTTGTTCTTGGCGCCGAGATCCGCGTGGTAGCTGCGGCCGGTGCCGCCCGCATCAGAGAAGATCAGGATGCGCTTGGCATCATCCATGAAGGCTTGGGTTTCGCCCAGATTGGAGGAGGCGGGGCGGTTCTCGACCTTGAGCCGTCCTTCGCGCGTCTTGACGATGCGGCGCTTGCGCCCTGTGACCTCGGCCACCGCGTCACCCCCGAAATGCCAGAGGATCTGATCGAGCGCACCCTGCACCGGGGCAAGGGCCCCAAGATGCTCGACAAGCTCATCCCGGCGCCGCTCCGCCTCGCGGCAAATGATGGGATTGCCTGCACCATCGCGGGCCGGACGGGAGCGCAGATCGCCGTTCTCGTCGGTGTAGGGCTCGAAAAGCTGCGTCGGGAAGCTGTGCATCAAATACTCCATGACCGCCTCGCGCGGCGTGAAATCGACCTGCAGATCGTTCCACTCTGAGGGTGGAATCTCCTCGAGGCGGCGTTCCATCACCGCCTCGCTGGTCGAAACCACTTGGATCACCGCCGAATGACCCGCCGCAAGGTCCGCCTCGATCGCGCGGATCAGCGAGGGACATTTCATAGCGGTGATGAGATGGTTGAAAAAGCGCTGCTTGTTGCTCTCAAAGGCCGAGCGCGCCGCGGATTTGGCCTGGGCGTTCAGCGTGCCCGTCTCGGAGGAAATGCCAGAGGCTTGAAGGGCTGCCTCAAGGTTGGTGTGGATGATCTGATAGGTGTCGGCGTAACTGTCGTAGATCGCGACTTGGGCGGGCGTCAGGTCATGCACCAGCATCTCGTATTCAACCCCGGCATAGGAGAGGGACCGCGCGAGATAGAGCCCGAGCGCCTTCAGGTCGCGGGAAATCATCTCCATGGCGGCAATGCCCCCAGCCTCCATCGCCGCTACGAACTCTGACCGTGTCACGAATGGGAAATCTCCGGTGCCCCAAAGGCCGAGGCGGGAGGCATAGGCGAGATTGCCGACTACCGTCGCGCCGGTGGCCGAGACGTAGACGACACGCGCATCCGGAACCGCGTTCTGCAGTGCGAGGCCAGCGAGGCCTTGTTGCGACGCCTTCTTGTCGCCGCGGTCGGACTTTTCGCCGGCGGCATTTGCCATGGCGTGGCTTTCGTCGAAGGCGATGACCCCTTCGAAGCCCTCGCCAAGCCAGGACGTCACCTGATCGAGGCGGGAGGCTTTTCCCTCGCGTTCGGCCGAACGCAGTGTCGCATAAGTGACAAAGAGAATGCCCTCGGGCAGGCGGATGTCGCCGCCCTGACGGAATTTCGAGAGCGGCACGATATCGCTTGCACGCCCCCCGAGGGCCATCCAGTCGCGCCGCGCATCTTCGATGAGCTTGTCGCTTTTCGAGACCCAGACAGCACGGCGGCGCCCCTGTAGCCAATTGTCGAGGATGATGCCCGCGACCTGCCGCCCCTTGCCGCAGCCGGTGCCATCGCCGAGGAACCAGCCCTTGCGCAGACGGAAGGCACCGTTGTCACCCTCAGCCGCTGCCATGAGCTGGCCTTCGATTTCGCCGCGCTTGAACCAGCCCTTGAGATGCGTCTCGTGTGCATTACCCGCATAGATCACGCTTTCCAGCTGCGGGGCGGAGAGAAGTCCGTCCGCGACGAGGCTCTTCGGCAGGACGGGACAATAAGTCGGGACAGGCGGCGGGACCGAGGCCATGGCGGCGGATTGCACAAGTGCGGTCGGATGCACCGCCGCGCCGTCGATCCGGATCGCCTGAAGGTCATAGGCCTCGTAGACAGTGTCCTGCAACGCGCCGCCGGGTTCGCTCCAGGCTTTCGGCAGGTAATCGAGGACGGCGGTTTCAACATCATCGAAGGGATGCCGGGCGCGCTCCACGGCGAGCGCACGGGTTTCCTGGCGGGCGGCATTACGCAGGGCATGCAGGTTGGTGCGGGTCGGGCGGTTCGGCACAGACAATGCCGCGCTGGTAGGACAGGTCGGAAGGCTGCGGCGCTCAGGGCAATGTGCGAACACTGCGGAGAGAAGATCGGACGTGGTCGTGCAGAGCGGATGGTAGACGGCCTCGATGTCGACCGGCGCGGCCGCCTCCGCGCCAACAGGTCGCTTGTCAATCACCGTGAGCCGCGTGTCGATCGTGGTCCCATGCCGCGCGAAGACCTTACCGTCGATTGCGGCGGAAAACACCACATCGGCGCTTTGTGCGATCCGCTGAAAAGTCGACTGGAAACTCTTGGTGGAGGGCCGAAAGCTTTCGCCGGTGATGACGACAAGACGCCCACCCGGCGAGAGACGCGCCAGTGCGGAAAGAACATGCTGGCTGGTTGCCTGCCGAAACCGGCCTTCGACATGGTTGGCCGCAGAAAACGGCGGGTTCATCACGATGACCGAGGGCGTGATCGAGCGGTCGAGGCGGTCATCGATCGAGGCGGCATCGTGATACGAGACGATGGCATCCGGAAACAACTGTCCCAGCAAGACGCGGCGGGTTTCGGCAAGCTCGTTGAGCGCCAGACGTGCACCCGCAATCCGGGCGAAAATCGCCAGCATGCCAGTGCCAGCCGAGGGTTCGAGCACCAGGTCGCCCCCGCGAAAACCCGCCGCTTGCGCGACGATGGCCGCGAGGGGCAGGGGAGTCGAGAATTGTTGCAGACGCACGCTGTCTTCAGAACGCCGCGTGTGAGACGGAGCCAGACCGGCGAGACGCTCGATCATGGTGAGGAAAGCTTGCGGCGAAGCCGCCTGGCGCTGCATCAGCGCGCCGTAGCGGGCAAGCATCTGAATCTGGGCGACCTCGGCCGCCTCGTAGGCGTCTTTCCAGACCCAAGCGCCGCTCGTGTCGCTCGCGCCGAAAACCTCCTCCATCGCGGCGCGGAGGGTGGCGGCGCCAATCGCCTCGCCCGCCTCGAACTGGGGAACGAGAGAAGTCGCAGCCTGCATCAGGTGTTGAGCAAAACCTGCAGCCTCGGGCAGGGCAGGGGCCTCGGCAAGGCATGCATGCGGGACGGAATGAGGGTGAGCGTTCATCGGCAATCTCCGGAGTTGAGGGTTGGCCCCAAGCCCCGCGCACACTCTCGCACCCGGGAGGGGTCGCCCCTCCCGCCCTGTCTCTGGCTCTTTCATGGCATTGCTGATCTCCGCCCCGGCAGCGAAAAGTTATCCCCAGAATCTGGGGACGGGTCTGTGGGCATTGGTGCGGAAGCCCTTGTCCGCTTGCAGCATGACTAGCGCGCCCAAGTTTTTGGCGGTTTTCCCCTGTGCGTCCGAAGCGGGGCATCTCTTCGACCGAGGGGCGACCGACAAACCGTGGATAGCCTTCAGGAAATGCTCTGAACAAGGAAAAGGCGGCATCCGGGAGGAGGTGGATGCCGCCGATTATTCCGGATCGGTTCAGGGAGGAGGAGAGAACCGATCGCAGCTTCAAGATAGGGTGATGCTGCAGTCGCACAATAGGCAGGCCATGATTTTTCCGCATTGCAGCAATGCGAGGCCGATTGGGGTTCCCGCAAAGAAGGGAGCTTGTGCCACCTGTGCCGGTCCCTAAGGGTGAGCCTGTGCTTGATCGGCCGCGGACTGGGGTGTTTGACCAGGCGACGGTGCTGGCACTGCGTGACGCGCCTCGGGCAAACAGCCCGTCTCGTAGTCGCCGACGAAGCCCCAGCAGGCGTCGATCTCATCGCCGTCCTGCTCGATGACATAGCCATAGACCCGGCCGCCGAGATAGGCGTCGTAGCTGACGATTTCACCGCGCAGGATGTCTTCGGCCTTTTCGCGCAGCGCCTTGGTGACGCGCTTCACATCGAACTCCTCGCGAACCGCCTCAAGCAACACATAGACGTAACCGACCTGGCCGGAATCCCACGGGCAATGAAATCCGATGGTGTTCATCGCGAGAGCGGAATGGTCATAGAGAAACACGGGCAAGATGATTGCCTTGCGTTCGGCGCGCTCGCGCAGCTGGTCCATCGAAAGGTCGCTCTGATCCGAGACACCCGCGAGGTCGCGCAGGAACGCCTCGGGACCGTCGAAATGGTGGCTGTCGCCCAGCCGGTATCTCCGATGCCAGCAGATCAGCGTGCCGAGGTTGGACCACTCCCGTGGGCCTTCGGGATCGGGGTCATAGTAAATTCTGATAATGTGGCCCTGGTAGGCCTCCTCATAGACAGGGTCGTGCATGTCGATGTCCTTTCTTGAAACGCAATCGACCCGCCCAACCTGTTGCGGCTCGAGCGGGTCGACTGGGACGAAGTCATATGGTTTGTAACGTTGCCGCGCAGCGGATCAGGCGGCGGCGCGGTTCTGGCGGTGCTGAACGTGCTCGACCGAGACTTTCAGAAGCCAGTCCTCGAAACCGAGAATGGTCTGGTGACCCGTAACCGCCTCGATCCAGACCGCGCGCGGATCGCTGCCGATCTGCGTCGGGTCGTTGTCGATCCGGCCGTTGGCCATCCACGGTTCCGGTTGGATGCGTCCAAGCCAGTCGGCCAGCGACGGGATGCGCCCTTGGCAGTCTTCGCGCACATGCTGTTCGCCGATCCAGCGGATGGGCACGACCCGGCCCGCGCTGTTGGTCAGGCTGCGCCCAAACAAGCGCTCAGCTTCGAAGATCCCGAGCGTGTGTTATCTGGACAGTCAAACTGTCTCTTTTCGAAAACCTCCTGCCGTCGTTGGGGTTTTCCTGTGCGTCCTCGGTGAGACATTTCATTGGGTGGCTCCCTCTCTTCTTATCCCTGTTTCACCCCCACCCAGCTCACCTCTTTCGTAAGCGCCACGCCGATCCCCTCCTGCCTCGCTGACGCTGGTTGTGCGAGTCCTTCTGTCGAGAAGAGACAGGATAGGACGGCAAAATGGACGGCTCTTTAGACGGCTCAACGGATTGAGAACGGCGGCGCAATAGTCGGCCACGGTAGCGGCGGGATGATCCGGCTGCGGGCGGCGTAAAAGTCGGCCACTTTTGCCCTTTCTGGCGACGGGAGGGCGGGAGGATTTTCACCGTGGACTTGT
>JBFXGQ010000318.1:0-5816 GCA_050177915.1 Pseudodonghicola sp.
ATCCAGCCCGGGTTGGCGATCGGCATATAGGGGAAGGCCTGGCCGATCACCGCGACCTTGGCGCCGCCGCGGTCGAAGAACTTGTAGGGCTTGAACAGCTCGGCCGGCTCGTCCCATTCGGAATCGAAGATGTTCTGGCCCAGCGCGGCAAACGGCAGGCCCTTGACCAGCTCGTTCACCCGGTCGGAGCCCAGGGTGAATTCCCAGTGGAAGGTCATCGCATCGGGCTTCAGC
Source organism: Pseudodonghicola sp. (assembly GCA_050177915.1). Classification (GTDB taxonomy): domain Bacteria; phylum Pseudomonadota; class Alphaproteobacteria; order Rhodobacterales; family Rhodobacteraceae; genus Pseudodonghicola. The sequence goes on from JBFXGQ010000318.1 coordinate 235, forward strand.
GCGTTCATCACGTTGACCATGTCCTGGCCTTCGGTCTGATAGCAGGTGTAGGAGCCGTGCCAGGTGTCGCCGCCGTCCAGCAGCAGCGCGTCGGGGCGCGCGGCGCGGATCGCGTTGATCACGGTGGAGACCCGGTCCAGCCCGCCGACGCGGCCATAGCCCTTGGCCAGCGCGGCGAAGTCGTCATAGGTCAGCGCATAGGCCGAGGGGCTGCCGTCGGCGATGCCATAGGCCTTGCGGAAATCGGCGCCGGTGATGTGCGGCACCTGCCCCTTGTTGGCGCCGACGCCCAGGTTGATCTCGGGTTCGCGGAAGTAGATCGGTTTCAGCTGGGCATGAATGTCGGTGACATGGATCAGGCTGATATTGCCGAAGGTCTCGAACTCGAGCAGCTGGTCCTGGGTCAGCGATTGCTGCGCCGCAAGGCGCGCCCAGTTGCCGAAACCGGACGCCCCGACCAGCGCCGATGCGGCCATCGAAACCTGAAGGAAATCACGACGAGAAATCATGGAAACAGCTTTCCGTTCCTTGAAGCACACACATTCGCATATGTGAATGCCAATTGCGAAACGACCCCGCACCACTGGAAAGCGATGCGGGGTCGGGTTGAGTTAGTTGCGGACCGAGGGACCTTCGACCGACAGGCCGTTGCCGCGGCTGGCGACATAGAGCTCAAGCGCGGTGAATTCGGCGGAACCCGGCGCAAAGGTCTCGGCGCGGGTGTCGCGGATGCAGCCCTTGAAGCGGTCCTGCACGGTGTTCAGCTTGGCGTTCTTCAGACGATAGGTCGGGAAACCGTTGATCTGCCCCTGGCTCAGGTGGTCGGCGCGGATCATGTTGCCATAGTTCTGCTCGTGGCAGGAGGCGCAGGACAGATCGAGCTGCCCGAAGCGGGTGTAGTAGATCTCCTTGCCCTTTTCCCAATAGGGTTGGGCCGGGCCGTCGATCGCCACATGCACCGGCATGCCGCGCGATTGCAGCGTGATCAGCGCCTCCATCGCGGCCATTTCGCCGCCGGCGTATTTCCACGGCTTGGCGCCCATCCTGGTTTCGCGGCAGTCGTTGACCTGCGATGCGATGGTGCGCAGCTCGCCGGCGGCCTCGTTCCACTTGGGATAGACCGCGCGCACGCCCTTCATCGACTCTTCCGGCGCGCCGTGGCAGCTGGCGCAGGATTTGCCCTCGGTGCCGTCGACGGTCTCCCAGGTTTCCATCGCCTGATCGACGAAGACCATGCCCGGGTTTTCGAAATCGTCCATTTCCAGCGCCTGGGTCTCGTCCGAACGGAAATGCCAGCCCGACATGATGGTGTCGATGCCGGTGTCTTCCATATAGGCCGGAGCGGGAGCCTTGGTGATCATCTCGGTCTCGCCGTTGATGATCAGCACGTCGTCATCCGGATCGGCCCAGACCAGTGCCGGCAGCGCGATCGCCACTGCGGCGATTGCCGTCATTGCCTTGAATTTCATCCCATATCCTCCCTTGGGTCTACGCCCTGCCCCGCAGGCGGGACAGGGCGGTTGCCTGGGTCAGGCCGACGGTTTACCCGACTGCGATTTTCTTGGTATCGTTGTAGACCGACCCGTCGTCGTCGTACCAGGTGAACACGAACTCGCCCGCTTCGGGGACGGTCGCGTCGAACTGGAAATACGGGTTGGTCGAAATCGCCGGTTCCATCTTGATGTCGATCACCAGCTGGCCGTTGAACTCGCAGGTGAAACGATTGATGATCGAACGCGGGATCAGGTTGCCGTCGCTGTCCTTGCGCTGGCCGCTTTCCATCTTGTGGCTGATCAGCGTCTTGAGGGTCACCGCTTCGCCGGCGGCGGCGCTTTTCGGGACCTTGACGCGGGGTTTAACATCAGATGCCATTTTAGGGTTCTCCTAAGTCTCGTGTGGGGGTTGGGATGACGGGCGGCGATCAGCCGCCGCAGCCCCCGATGGTGACTTTGACGGTGGACGAGGCGCGGGCAAAGCTGCCGTCGGCCATCTTGGCGATGGCGACCACGTCCTGGGTGCCGGCCAGACGGATCCGGGTCGAGGCAGCCTGGCTGGCGGCCAGCGGGCCGAAGGTGAAGGTGGCCACGCCGGGGGTCGGGTTGCCGGTGGCCAGCAGCAGGATCGACTCGGCACCGGGGGCGTTGACTTCGACCGGTACGGTGTTGCCGTTTTCTGCGATTTCCGGCGCAGTCAGCTCGACGCCGGTGTCAGCCATTGCGGCGCCGCCGGTGAAGGCCTCGATCGCGGCATCCGCCGCAGCCGACGCCCGGAACGGCACCAGGGTGAGAACCGCAGCGCCCAGGCCCATGGCCAGGGTATCGCGACGTGTGAACTCCATCTATTCTCTCCTTTACGTTACGCGCCGCGCAGCGCCTTTGGGCCGCGCGGTGTTTGTCCCTGTCTTATTCGTCTTTCAGCGTGGCCAGGAAGGCGACGACATCCTCGACTTCCTGCGCCGACAGCAGCGGCATCAGCTCGCCCTTGGCGGCCTTGCCGGTGTATGCATCGCCCGGGCGGTTGAACCCGTCGACCTTGTAGAAGGCCGGCATCACCGTGCCTTCGAACGTCATCTTCGGGTTGGCCACCAGACCGCGCAGCTCGGCGACGGTCCAGCGATCGGCGGCGCCATCCAGCGTCGGCCCGACGTTGCCGTGGAACGGAGCATCGCTGAGCGCGGTCACCTCGTGGCAGGCCACGCAGTTGCCCTTGCCCCGGTTGGTCATGATCTTGGCCCCGTTGGCCGGATCGCCGGCGACGCCGCTCAGCGAAGCTTCGATGCCGCCGTCCTCGGCATAGGCAATGTCCTTGGGGCCGATCTCGGCAGCGATGGCGGCGCTGCCGATCACGGCGACCGCCAATGTCAGAGATGCAAGTTTCATGGTTCCTCCCGATGGCTGTCGTGCCCGGTGAACACGACATGCTGTCTTGAATTTCATCGTATACCGTAGGCTACCGACGCGTCACTCGCAACAACGAATTCGCAAATATGAATTGGTAGAAAGTTTTACCAAGAGGCCTGAAAATTTCGGAATATTATCAACACCCCGCCCCTCAGGCATGACTTTCTACCGGATCTGCGTCCCTGCCCCCGGATGCCGTCACTCGGTATTGCCGTCGTTGCGCTCTCGAATCATCCGCGCGTGATAGCGCTGGAAATCCTCCTGCGACTGATCGAGATAGCGCTCCTCCGCCACCCAGTTCAGCAGATCGAAGGTGGTGCCCGGGCTGAACGCCCCCGGCATCACCGCCACCGCCTGCTCGATGGCGGACTTCTCCTCATCCAGCTCGGGCGGGAAGAAGATCATGGTGGGGGTGAACATCACCCGCCATTTCCGCGTCGCCGCCTTTTCCGACAGCGCCTCACCATCGGTGTCGGTGATCTCGGTATCGCCGTGCAGGTTGATCTGCACCGGATAATAGGTGTCCTGCAGCAGCGCCCGGATCCGCGGATCGGGGAAAGTCTTCTCATGCATCTGCTTGCAGTAGATGCAGCCGCGCTGCTCGACGATGACCATCAGGCGCTTGCCCTCGGATTTCGCGTCGGCGAAATCCTCGCGCAGGTCCTTGAAGGTCTCGCGCATCCAGTCCTCCTTGTGCAGACCGTCGTCGCCCAGCTCGGCCGCCGCCACCGGCAGCGCCAGCAGGACCGCCGCAGCGGCGCTTGCCAGAAAGTGCTTCATCTCAACTCCTCCACTTATTCAGCACGTCAGCCGACGTCCGCGAAGCCCGGGAACCACCGGATCATCGCATCGGCGATCAGATTCACGCCACCCGTCGCAATCAGGATAGCAAAGACGATCAGCATCACCCCCATGCCTTTTTCGACCCAGGCGAAAGCGGCGCGATGGCGCTGGACCCAGGCCAGGAACGGCCGGGCGAAGAAGGCCGCGACGATGAAGGGCGCGGTCATCCCCAGACCGTAGACGAACAGCAGCAGCGCGCCGCGCCAGAGATCGCCCATGCCGCTGGCGATCATCAGGATCGAGGCCAGCGCCGGCCCGACGCAGGGGGTCCAGCCGAAGCCGAACGCCAGCCCCATCAGGTAGGCGCCCAGCACCGTGCTGGCCTCGGCTTTGCTTTCCATCCGCGCCTCGCGATAGAGCAGCGGCACCCGAATCACGCCGAGGAAATGCAGCCCGAACACCAGCAGGATCGCCGCCGCCACATAGGAAAGCATGTCCAGATAGGTGCCGAACAGCTGCCCCAGCGCGGTCGCGCCCATGCCCAGCAGCATGAAGATGGTGGTCACCCCCAGCGCGAAGAACACCGCCGAGACCAGCAGCCGGCGCTGCGCCCCGGCCGCGATCTTGCCGTCGCCGCGCAGCTCAGCCATGCTGAGGCCGCCCATGTAGGACAGGTAGAACGGCACCATCGGCAGGATGCAGGGGGTGAAAAAGCTCAACACCCCGGCGGCCAGCGCCCCCAGCAATGAAATTTCCAGCATCCAGTGTACTCCCCCCAAAAGCCGGCCCTGACGCTGGGGCACACGGCTTGAACTATTCATATATTCAAATTATCTTGTGCGATAACCTAAGGTCAATGGGTGGCCCATGTTCCGCACAAAGCTTTTCGCAGGCGCGCTTGCCGCGCTGACGCTGGCCGGCCCGGCCGTGGCGGCCGAACTGGTCATGGTCGAACAGGTCGGCTGTGCCTGGTGCGCGCGCTGGAACGCCGAAATCGCACCGGCCTATCCCAAGACATCGGAGGGCAAGTTCGCGCCGCTGCGGCGGGTCGATCTGCGCGCCCTGCCCGAGGATCTTGAGCTGGCGCGACGAGTCAGCTTCACCCCCACCTTCCTGCTGGTGGAGGACGGGCGCGAGATCGCCCGCATGGAAGGCTATCCGGGCGAGGATTTCTTCTGGCCGATGCTGGATCAGTTGCTGAGCGAGCACAGTGACTATGAACCCGGCACCAAGGGCAACGGCTAGACCCCTGCACTCTGGCCGAAACCGGCGGGAACGTGATATAGCGCCCCGCCGTGAAGATACGAGGACGACACCAATGGCGCTGCCGCAATTTTCGACCGACATGTCGGACGCCGAACTGGACAAGATGGTCGACAACGCGACCGAGGCGTCCAACTTCCTCAAGGCGATCAGCCACGAAGGCCGGATGATGATCCTGTGCCATCTGGTGACCGGCGAGAAATCGGTGACCGAGCTGGAAGAGCTGCTGTCGGCACGGCAGGCGGCGGTGTCGCAACAGCTGTCCCGGCTGCGGCTGGAAGGGCTGGTGGTGCCGCGCCGCGACGGCAAGGCGATCTATTACCGGCTGGCCGACGAGAAGCCGCGCCGGATCCTCGAAGTCGTCTATGACCTGTTCTGCAGCGACGACTGAGCCCCACCCTTGCGGGAATCCTGCATTTCCACGAAGCTGAACCCGGCGCGACCCGCGCCGTCGGGAGGAAACACATGCCAGGCTGGTTGACCGAAGGTCAGACCGTGGCCCTTGTCGGCCTGTTCGGAGGCATTCTGCTGGGGCTGGCGGCCCGGCTGGGCCGGTTCTGCACCCTGGGCGCCATCGAGGACGCGCTCTATGGCGGCAGCAGCACCCGGATGCGGATGTGGGTGCTGGCGATCGGC
>JBFXGQ010000319.1:0-5768 GCA_050177915.1 Pseudodonghicola sp.
TGTGCTCTTCCGATCTTGGAGGATGACGACGACGTGCAGCGCGTCACCACCAACTTCGAGGCCTCCGACGAGGTGATGGCGCAGCTCTGAGCCGGGCGTCGTCCGAAGATTGAGAGAGCCGCCCTTCGGGGCGGCTTTTTTGTCGGGGCATGGTGTTATCCTGCGCGAGCGTCCTCAGCCACAATGCACATCAGAGGGGAGCGTCCGGCCGCGGGTGGGCGCCCCAAGCTGTGAGAGCGTCACTTTATGGTCGCCATCATATCGAGTGCGGCTTCAGAGCGCAGAGGGCAGAGAAGCGCCCGCCCACGGGGGCGGTCGGGCGCTGCCCGGCGGAGCCTCGCGCCTTGTTCCGGGCACGAGAGAGATGGATATGCCGGGAGATGGACTGCCGGGCTGAAGCCCGGCCTATGCGACTGTTATGGGAGCGCGACACCTCCCGCGGGCCGGGCTTCAGCCCGGCGTAACCGGCACCACCGCCCATCCGGGCCTTACCCCAGCTTCTCGGCAAAGAACCGCTCCAGCGCCGCCCAGCTCCGCGCGTTGGCGCTGTCTGAGAACGCCATGCCGGGCCGGTCCGCCGCCGGGTTGGTGAAGGCATGGCCGGTGTGGCCGAAGCTCAGGATCTGCCAGTCGGCGCAATGTTCGGTCAGCTCCCGCGCCAGCCCGACCATGGCCTCCGGCGGGCAGAGCGGATCGTCCCAGCCATGCAGCACCAGCATCGAGGCGCGCATCGTGTCGCTGCCCGCCGGCGGCGCGTCATAGACCCCGTGCAGGCTGACGCCCGCGCGGAAATCGGCCCCCGACCGCGCCAGATCCAGCACCGCCTTGCCACCGAAGCAGAAGCCGATGGCGGCCAGCCGCCCGGCATCCACCCGCGCGACCCCGGCCAGCGCATCCAGCGCCGCCCGCATCCGCGCCGCCAGCAGCGGGCGGTCGCCGTCCAGCCCCGCCATCAGTGCCGAGGCCTGCGCCCGATCCGTGGTCCGCTGGCCGTGGCCGTAGTAATCCACCCCCAGCGCGGCATAGCCCATCGCCGCCAGCCGGTCCGCCGCCGCCCGTTCCTGCGGTCCCAGCCCGCCGAAGGCCGGGGTGACCAGCACGCCGGGCACCGCCCCCTCGCCCTCGGGCAGGGCGAGATAGCCGTGGCAGGGCGTGCCCCCGGCGTCATAGATGAAATCGTTCATGGCGCGCTCTCCCTCACTTCGCCCATTGTCCGCCGCCGTCCATGTCGACCACGGTGCCCGACAGGTAATGCACATGCGGCGAGGCCAGCATCACCGCCAGCGCCGCCACCTCCTCCGGCGCCTTGGGCCGGCCGAAGGGGAAGGCGGCGGCGTCGATCAGCTCTTCCCAGCGGTCGGCATCGCCCAGTTCCTGCGCCGCCTGCTGGCGCAGCAGGTCGCTCATCCGGTCGGTCAGCGTGCGCGCCGGGTTGATGCCGAAGACCCGCACGTCATGCCCCGGCGTATCCGCCCCCAGCGCATTGGTGAAACCGATCAGCGCCGCGTTGCCGGCGGCGCCGACGATATAGCCGGGGCTTACCGCGCGCCCGCCCATGCCGATGATGTTGATCACCGTGCCGGAGCCGCGCGCCTTCATATAGGGCACATAGAGCTTGCATAGGTGGATATAGCCCCAGACCTTCAGCTCGAACCCCTCGCGCCAGTCCGCCATCTCCAGCGCCTCCAGCGGGCCGCGCTTGATGGCGCCGGCGTTGTTGACCAGGATATCGACGTCCGGCCGCGCGGCGAAGAGCGCGGCGCGCTCGGCCTCCTGCGCCAGATCGGCGGCGTGGATATCGACCGCGGCCCCGGTCTCGGCCCTGAGCGTGGCGGCGCGGTCCTCCAGCACCTCGGCCCGGCGCGCCACCAGGGTGAGCCGCGCGCCCTCGCGGGCGAAGGCGGTGGCGATCGCCAGACCGATGCCCTTGCTGGCGCCGGTCACCAGCACATGTTTGCCCGTCAGTTGCAGATCCATCGCCTGTCCTCCCCTGCCATGTCGCGGCGGATCATGGGAAAAAGCTGGCGATCTCGTCCAGCGGTTTCTTGATCTTGGCGACCTCGGGCACGGTGGCCCCGGCGGCGGGATGGCCCACCGCGATGATCATCGTCGGCTTTTCCGAGGCGGGCCGCCCCAGGGCGCCGCCCAGGAACTTCATCGGGTTGGGCGTATGGGTCAGCGTCGCCAGCCCGGCGTGATGCAGCGCCGCCAGCAGCAAGCCGGTGGCGATATTGACGCTCTCGGGCACGTAGTAGTTCTTGTAGCGGGTGCCGTCGTCGAATTCGCCCCAGCGCTGGGCGAAGACCACGATCAGCCAGGGCGCCACCGTCAGATGCGGTTTCTCCGCCGTGGTGCCGATCGGCTCCAGCGCGCGGATCCATTCGTCGCCGGCGCCGCCGGCGTAGAACCGTCGCTCCTCCTCCTCTGCCTCGGCACGGATACGGGCCTTGAGCGCGGGGTCCGAGATGGCGGCGAAATGCCAGGGCTGGTGGTTGGCGCCCGAGGGTGCGGTGCCGGCGGTGCGGATGCAGCTTTCGATCACCTGCCGCGGCACCGGGCGCGGGTCGTAGTCGCGCACCGTATGGCGGCGGCGCATGCGGTCATAGAACGCCTCTGCCGCCGCGAGCATCTCGGCATCGCTCAGCTCTGCCCGGTCCGGCAATGGCAGCGCGCGATAGCTCAGCTTTTCCTTCGAGATCATGTCGTTCCTCCTCCTTCTTCACGTCTCCGGCGCGATCAGCACGCCGCGCGCCGCGGCGCGCACCGCCCGGGTCAGCGGCCGCAGCGCCGGCGCCATCACCCGGCTGACCTGCCAGCTCAGTGCCACGTCCAGCGGGCGGTCGGGCAAGAGTGCCACCAGCCGCCCGGCGCGCAAGTGGTCTTCGACCAGCGGCAGCGGGTTCATGCCCCAGCCGAGCCCGGCCAGCGCCGCGTCGACAAAGGTGGTGGAGGAGGGCAGGAAATGCGCCGGCGGGCTCAGCCGGCCGCCGATGGTCCGTTCGATCCAGCGGCGTTGCAGCATGTCCTTGGCGTTGAACACCATGCAGGGCGCCTGCGCCAGCGCCGGCCGGGTGACGCCATCGGCGAACCAGCGTGCCATGAACGCCGGGCTGGCGGTGGCGACATAGCGCAGGGATCCCAGCGGATGGGCGTCGCAGCCGGTTACCGGCTGGCCCAGGGCACAGACCGCCGCGCTGACCGCGCCGCGCCTGAGCCAGTCGGCGCTGTGGTCCTGATCGTCGATCACCAGGTCGAACAGCAGATCCGGCGTTGCCGTCATGGCGCCGGTGAACCAGGTGGCGAGGCTGTCGGCATTGACCGCCAGCCTGAGCCGCGCCGCCCCGGGGCCGGGGTCCAGCGCCAGATCGCGGCGCAGCTGCGCCTCCAGCAGGCCGACGTCCTCGGCATGTTTGGCCAGCCGTGCCCCCGTCGGCGTGGCGCTGCAGGGGCTGCCGCGCCGCACCAGCGCCGCGCCGGCGCGTTCCTCCAGCGCCTTGATGCGCTGCGACACCGCCGAAGGCGTCACCCCCAGATCGGCGGCGGCGGCCTCGAAACTGCCGTGGCGCAGCACGGCGGCGAGGGCGGAGAGCTGGGCGGCGTCGAACTGCATTAGTAAATCTAATCTTGGATAAACATCTTTAACTGGATTACGCCGCGCCCGCCGCCTAGTCAAACCGCGACACGCAAGGAGCGCCGCCTCATGACATCCGCCATCCTGCCGGGCTTCGCCCTAGGCTTCAGCCTGATCCTCGCCATCGGGGCGCAGAACGCCTTCGTGCTGCGGCAGGGGCTGCGGCGCGAACATGTCCTGGCGGTGGTGCTGACCTGCGCGCTGTCGGATGCGGTGCTGATCGCGGCGGGGGTGACGGGGATGGGGCGGCTGGCCCAGGCGGCGCCCTGGTTCGCGCCGCTGATGCGCTTCGGCGGCGCGGCCTTCCTGATCTGGTATGGCGCCGGCAACCTGTGGACCGCCTGGCGCGGCGGCGTCGCGCTGCAGGCGGCAGGGCAGGGCGGCCGCAGCCTGCGGGCCACGCTGGTCACCTGTCTGGCGCTGACCTGGCTCAACCCGCATGTCTATCTGGACACCGTGGTGCTGATCGGTTCGGTGTCCGCGCAATACGGCGACAGGGCCGGATTCGGCCTGGGCGCGGCGGCCTCCAGCTTCGCCTTCTTCTTCGCGCTCGGCTATGGCGCGCGGCTGCTGGCGCCGTTGCTGGCCCGGCCCGGTGCCTGGCGGCTGCTGGACGGCGCGATCGGGCTGGTGATGTGGAGCATCGCCGTGCGTTTGATTGTCATGTGAAGGGTTGTGCGGCGCCCGGAATGCGTGTTCAACCTCGGGCATGGCACATTCGCAACCCGATCCCGCTTCGGCCCGCCCTGTCGCCGGCATCCTGCTGATGCTCTGCGCCGGGGTGACCTTTGTGATGATGACCGCGATGGTCAAATCGCTCGGCCCCCGCATCCCGGCGGCCGAGGCCGCCTTTCTGCGCTATCTGATGGGGCTGATCTTCGTGCTGCCGATGCTGCGGCCGATCCTGAACACCCAGTTCACCGCGCGCCGGGTCGGGCTGTTCGCGCTGCGCGGCTTCCTGCACGCGGGGGGTGTGATTCTGTGGTTCTTCGCCATGACCCGCATCCCGCTGGCCGAGCTGACCGCGCTGAACTACCTGTCGCCGATCTTCGTGACCATCGGTGCCGCGGTGTTTCTGGGCGAACATCTGGCGTTCCGCCGGATCGCGGCGATCACGGTGGCGCTGATCGGCGCGGTGATCATCCTGCGCCCCGGCTTCCGCGAGGTGATGCCGGGCCATCTGGCGATGCTGGTGGCGGCGACGGTGTTCAGCTTCTCCTACCTGCTGGCCAAGGTGCTGGCCGACGAGGTCAGCCCGGCGGTGGTGGTCAGCATGCTGTCGGTCTGGGTGGCGATCGGGCTGGCGCCCTTCGCCATCGCGGTCTGGGTCGAGCCGACGCTGCACGAGCTGGCAATGCTGTTCGGCGTCGCCTGTTTCGCCACCGCCGGGCACTTCCTGATGACGATGGCACTGCGCGCCGCGCCGATCATGGTGACGCAGCCGGTGACCTTTCTGCAGCTGGTCTGGGCGATGATCATGGGCTCGGTGGTGTTCCACGAGACCATCGACATCTGGGTCGTCATCGGCGGCGGCCTGATTCTGTCGGCGATCGGCTTCATCACCTGGCGCGAGGCGGTGGTGCGGCGGCGCAGCGTGACCCCCACCGCGCCCGCTACCAAGATGTGACCGAGCAGCTGTTCGCCCTGAGCTGACGGCCGCGCGGCACGCCCCAGCCTTGCACCCGGCCCGACCGAGATCCGCCCGCGCGCCCGGGGCGGCCGGGTTGTTGATTGACGGGTCAGTCCGCAGCGCCTAGCGTCGCTCGGCCAGTCAAGAACGAGGAAGCGATGCCGAAAGTGGGAATGGAACCGATCCGCCGCGAGGCGCTGGTGCGCGCCACCATCGCCGAGCTGGGCGCCGCCGGCACGCTGGATGTGACGGTCAGCCAGATCGCCCGCCGCGCCGGGGTGTCGAGCGCGCTGGCGCACCACTATTTCGGCGGCAAGGACCAGATCTTTCTGGCGGCGATGCGGCGCATCCTGTCCGATTTCGGCACCGAGGTGCGGCGCGAGCTGCGCGCCGCGGCGCCGCGCGACCGCGCCGCGGCCATCGTGCGGGCCTGTTTCGCCGGCTCCAGCTTCACCCCCTCGGCGGTGGGGGCCTGGATGTGCTTTTACGGCATGGCCCAGACCAACC
>JBFXGQ010000320.1:0-5761 GCA_050177915.1 Pseudodonghicola sp.
GACGACGGCCCGAAGGTCGCCCCGGTCGAGCGCACCACGCCGATCACCCGCACCGGCACCCGGCCCAGCAGCAGCACCTGGCCGATCGGATCGCTGCCGGCGTCGAAGAAGGTGTCGCGGGTGTCCTCGTCGATCACCGCCACCTGGCTCAGGTCGGTCACGTCCTGGCTGTCGAAGACATCGCCGGTGACGGCCTCATAGGCGTGGACCTGGAAGTAATCGCCGCTCACCCCCTTGACCGCCGAACTGGCCTCGACGTTGCGATAGATCACCGAGGCGGTGTTCGACACCGCCGGCGAGACGCTGTCGGCGTAATCCTGCAGCGCCAGCATATTGGCGTCCGAGGGCATCAGCGTCTCGATCCGGGCCACGTCGCGGGCGCCGAAGCCGCTGCCGGCGCGCACGGTGATCGTGTTGGTGCCGAGCGAGCTGATGTTCTCCAGCACCTTCTCCTGGCTGCCGGTGCCCAGCGCCACCACCAGCACCACCGAGGCGATGCCGATGATGATCCCCAGCATGGTCAGGAAGGAGCGCACCCGATGCGCCAACATGGCGTTCAGCGCCATCGAATAGGCCTCGCGCAGACGGCGCAGCATGGCGGCGGGCCGGGCGCCGCGGTCCGGCCCCTCGGCGATCTCGCGCCCCGCGTGATGGTCCTCGGCGGTGCGGGTGTCGGAAATCACCCGCCCGTCGCTCAGCTCGACGGTGCGATGGGCATGGATGGCGACGGCGGGGTCGTGGGTGACCATGACGATGGTATGGCCGCGCGCGTTCAGATCCAGCAGCAGGTCGATCAGCTCGGCGCTGCTCTTGGTGTCGAGCGCGCCAGTGGGCTCATCCGCCAGGATCACCTCGCCGCCGTTCATCAGCGCGCGCGCCACCGAGACCCGCTGCTGCTGGCCGCCCGACAGTTCGTTCGGATGGTGGTCCAGCCGGTTCTCCAGGCCCAGCTGGCCCAGCAGCTTGATCGCACGCTCGCGCCGGGTCGCGCGCCCCTCGCCGGTATAGATCGCCGGCACCTCGACATTGCCCACCGCATCGAGATCGGGCAGCAGCTGATAGCGCTGGAAGATGAAGCCGAAATGTTCCCGCCGCAGCCGCGCCAGTTCCTCGTGGTCCAGCGTGGCGACGTCATGGCCGGCGAAATGGTAGCTGCCGGAACTGGCGCGGTCGAGACAGCCCAGAATGTTCATCAGCGTCGACTTGCCCGAGCCGGAGGCGCCGACGATGGCGACCAGCTCGCCCGGATAGATGTCGATATCGACGTCGCGCAGCACGGTGATGGTCTCCTCGCCGGCCTGAAAGCTGCGCGAGATCCCGCGGGCGGAAATCAGCGGTTCGGCCATCTCAGAACCCCATCGGCGGGCGCATGCCGGTGCTGCCCGAGGAGGCCGCCGCCACTGCGGTGCCGGTGACCACCAGATCGCCCTGCGACAGGCCCGAGCGGATCTCGGCGGTGACCTTGTCGTTCAGCCCGACCTCGACCTCCTGCTGCCGGGAAGTCTTGGCCTTGGCGTCATAGACCTGCACCTCATAGCCGCCGTTTGCCCGTTTCAGCGCCGCCGCCGGCACCGTCAGCACGCCCTCGGCCTGCGCCAGCACGATCGAGACCTGGGTGGTCATGCCGATCCTGAGCTTGTGGTCGGGGTTATCGACGTCGAGCAGCCCGTTGTAATAGATCGCCTTGTCGGTATCGATCGTATCGCTGGTCTCGATCTCGGACGGCGCCGGTTCCACATCGCGCACCACGGCGACGAATTCGGTGTCGGGCTCGCCCAGGATGGTGAAGACCACGTCCTGGCCCGGGTGCACATGCACCACGTCGGCCTCGGAGATCTCGGCCTTGACCACCATCTTGTCGAGGTTGGCCAGCTTGACGATGGTCGGCGCGCTCTGGATCGCGTTCACCGTCTGGCCCTCGTCCACCACCACGGCGACCACGGTACCGCTGATCGGCGCGGTGATCCGGGTGCGCTCCAGCGCGATCTTGGTGGTCGAGACGGTCACCTCGGCGCGGGATTTCTGCGCCGTCAGCGCCTCCAGCTCGGCTTTGTCGACCAGCATCTCGGAAATCGCGCTCTCGACCTCCTCCTGCGACACATGCTGCTGCTCCAGCAGCTTCTTCTGCCGGTCGAGGTTCAGCTCGGCCTTGCGCAGGCTGGCCTTCTTGGCGGCGATCTGCGCCTCGATATTGGCCAGATCGGCCTCGGCCTGCAGCACGTCGTTCTGCTGGTCCTGGGAATCGATCTGGGCGATCAGGTCGCCCTGCTTCACGTCCTGCCCGAGGCTGACCGCCATCGTCTCGATCTGGCCCGACACGCGGGCGCCGACGCTGACCAGCTGCTTGGCCTCGATCACGCCCGAGGCCAGCACCGTCTCGGTCACATCGCCGATCCGGGCGGCCACGGTGACCGGCGCCGCCTCGGTCTCGCGCGAGGTGTAGGACCACCATCCCAGCCCTCCCGCCGCGATGGTGAGAAGGACGATGACCGTGCGTAGGGGATGTTTCATATCTGTCGCGTGCCTGCATGACCGAAAGGGAGGATCATTGCATTATACGGCGCCGCGCGCGGCTTCCGTCGTGCTTTTTTGTAAAAATTTCAAGCCGCCCGGCGTACCGGGGCCGGGCGCCGGCTCCGGCCCCCTGCCCTCCCTCAGGGCCAGGCCGCATAGGACTGATCCGCCGCCGCGCCGCGATGTTTCGCGCTGCGGCGGAACTCCCGCGGGCTGAGCCCGGTCTGCCGGGTGACGAAGCGGGTGAAATAGGCCGGGTCCTGAAACCCCAGCCGGAACGCCACCTGCCCCACCGGCATGCCGGTATTGGCCAAGAGCGCGCTCGCCTCGCGGATCAGCTCGCGGTGCAGATAGGCCTGCGGCGACAGCCCGGTCGCGCGCCGCACCGCCGAATTCAGCCGGTCGCGCCCGACCCCCAGCGCGCGGGCGTAGTCGCCGACCTGCCAATGTTCGCGCACATGCTGCCCGGCCAGCAGCACGAAGCGTTCCGCCAGCCCCTGCGGCGCGCCGCCATGGGCCACCAGATCGGCCCGCGCCATCCGCCACAGCTGCACCAGCACCAGCGCCAGCAGATGCGCGCCGGCGATATCCGATCCCGGCTCGCCCGAGGCGCGCTCGGCCTCCAGCCCCTCGACCAGCGGCAGGATCCGCGCCGGCGTCTCCAGCGGGAACGACAGGGTCTGCCCCAGCGTGCGGCGCATCTGCTCGCCCAGGGGCGTCGCCGGCAGTGCCCGCATCAGCGCCAGATCGGGGATCGACAGCAGCAGGCCGCGGGCGCCGCCCTCGACCGTCAGCTCGCGGTCGGCGGCGGCGTTGCGCCACAGCACCCGCGGCCCCTCGGCCTTGAGGCCGACCCCGCCGGCGGCATCGCGCAGCCCCACCTCCCCGGCGAACAGCAGCACCAGATGGGCACTGCCCGCCGTCAGCGAGAAGCCGACGCGGGTGAAGGGGCTGCGGAAATGCTGCACGCTTGCCGCAGCGCGGCGGGGGACGGGCATGGGGGCGGAGGGGCGCATCTTGGCCGCAAGCTGGACGCGCGCCGCCCGAAAATCAAGCAAAAGTACAAAACACTGCCTTACCAGTGCATTTTCTACGCACCGCTTTCGCATAGAGTCCCGTCATGACCCAGCGAGCCCGCCGGAGGAGGAGGCGCCGCGGGGTCAGAAACAGCACGGCCCGGCACCCCGGGGCCGCGAGGGAGGGAACCATGACCAATATCACAAGGCGCGCGGGCCTGCGCGCCATCACGCTCGGGCTCGTATCGGCTGTGGCGCTGACCGCCGGCAATGCCGGCGCCGCCGAGGACACCGTCCGCATCGGCTATGCGGTGGCCCGCACCGGCGCCAATGCCACCGGCGCCGGCATCACCACGATCCCGAATTACGAACTCTGGGTGAAGGACGTGAACGCCGCCGGCGGGCTGAAGATGCCCGACGGCAGCCAGCGCAAGATCGAGGTGGTGGAATACGACAACCGCTCCTCGAACGAGGATCTGGTGCGCGCCATCGAGCGGCTGGCCAGCCAGGACAAGGTGGACCTGATCCTGCCGCCCTGGGGCACCGGCGCCAATCTGGCGGTGGCGCCGCTGTTCGACCGGTTCGGCTATCCGCAGCTGGCGGTGACCGCGGTCACCGACATGGCGCCGCAATTCGCCAAGCGCTGGACCCGCAGCTTCTGGATGCTGGGCGGCGGCCACGACTATGCCGAGGGGCTGGTCGAGGTGCTGTCGGCAGCTCGCACCGCCGGCAAGATCAACGACAAGGTCGCCGTGGTCTCGGTCGCCGACGGGTTCGGCATCGACCTGATCAAGGGCGCGCGCCCGGCCTTCAAGGCCGCCGGCTTCGATCTGGTCTATGACGAGAGCTATCCTCTGGGCACCTCGGACTTCGCCGCGATCATGAGCGAGGCGAAGGCCTCGGGTGCCGACAGTTTCGTCGCCTTCTCCTATCCGCCCGACAGTTTCGGCATGACCAAGACGGCGCAGAGCATGGGCTACAACCCGCCGGTGTTCTACATCGGCGTCGGCGGCGCCTTCCCGATCTTTCCGGGCATCGCCGACGGCAAGGAACAAGGCGTGATGTCGATCGGCGGCGTCGATGCGGCCTCGCCCGCGATCCAGGCCTATTTCGCCCGCCATGCCGAGGTGATCGGCAACCCGCCGGACAGCTGGGCCTCGGCGATCACCTATACCTCGCTGCAGATGCTGGCGCAGGCGGTGGAGCGCGTCGGCCTCGACCACGCCGCCCTGGCGCGGGAACTGTCGACCGGCAGCTTCGACACCCTCATCGGCAGCGTGAAGCTGGAGGACAACCAGCTGCGCGACCTGTGGTGGGTCGGCCAATGGCAGGACGGCGCCTTCCGCGCGGTGAACCCCGCCGACAAGCCCGGCGCCACCGCGCCGGTGATCCCGAAACCGGACTGGTAAGACCCACCGGCGCGGGACGGCCCCTGCCGGCGCCCGTCCCGCGCCCCCTATTCGGCATCGGACAGACATGCTTCTCACCACGCTCATCCTCGGCCTCGTGCTGGGCGGCACCTATGCGCTGCTCGCCCTCGGCCTGACACTGCAATACGGCATCGCCCGCATCATGAACCTCGCCTATGGCGAGCTGACGCTGATCGCCGCCTTCGTCCTTGTCGCCCTGTTCCAGAGCTTCGGCCTGCCGCCGCTGGCGGGGCTGCTGCTGATCGCGCCCGCCGGCTATCTGCTGGGCTGGCTGCTCTATGCGGTGATGATGCGGCCGCTGGTGGCGCGCTCCGGCGCCTCGGGGCGGCTTGAGGTCGACTCGATCCTCGCCACCTTCGGGCTGCTGTTCCTGATCCAGGGGCTGCTGCTGGTCACCTTCGGCGCCAATTTCACCTCGATCTCCTATCTCGATCGGGGCGTGAGCGTGCTGGGCGTGCCGGTGGCGCTGAACCGGCTGATCGCCTTCGGCCTCTGCGTCGTCGCCGGCGGCGCGCTGGTGCTGGCGCTGGCGCGCACCCGCTGGGGGCTGACGCTGCGGGCGGTGGCGCTGACCCCCGGCGCCGCCCCGCTGGTCGGCATCGACGTCAACCGGGTGGCGCGCCAGGGCTTCGCGCTGGGAACCGCGCTGGCGGCCACGGCGGGCGGCACCATCGCCATGTATCAGACCTTTTCCGCCACCGGTGGCGTGGTCTTCACCATGAAGGCGCTGGTGATCGTGATCATGGGCGGCGTCGGCAATGTCACCGCCGCGCTGATCGCCGCCGTGGCGCAGCGGCTCGT
>JBFXGQ010000321.1:0-5760 GCA_050177915.1 Pseudodonghicola sp.
CGATCACCGCGATCGGCCCCATGAAGCCATAGGCCATGCGGGTGTTCGACTGGAAGTCGACGCCGATCCTGGCCTTGGTGGCGCCGAATTCGAACTGCCCCTCCAGCTTGCCGCCATGGGTGTCCGAGGTGGTGGGCGACCGCATCCCCATCATCGCCGAGGGATTGCGCAGCGAATAGTTGTCCATCACGTGATCGACGTTGGCGACGAACAGGTTGCCCTCGACCCGCCGCAGCGCGCCCATGTCCAGATCGACGCCGCCGCGCAGCCGGTAGACCCAGGTGTCGGACAGCGGGCTGTCCATGCCGGCGCCGGCGAACAGCACGTCCTCGGCCTTGTCGTTTTCGACGTCGAAGGCCAGATCCAGACCGTTGCGGGCGTAGCCCAGCGTCAGACCGGTGCTCTTCTGGTCGAAGCCGCTGCGCACGCTGCGGCCGTCGCCATCCTCGTAATCGCCGGCGCTTTTGTATTCGGCCGAGCCCTTGAGGTAGAAGCCGCCGCCCAGATCGTAAGTGAAGCGGCCGCCGGCCTCGATGCCGGAGCCGTTCGAGGAGCCGCCGGTGAAGACCTCGCCGCTCAGCCGCTTGCCGGTGTCGAGCTCGGGCGCCTCGCGCTCAAGCCGCACGGTGCCGCCCGATCCGCCGGGGCCGTTGGTGACGCTGGCATAGCCGCGTTCGACCACCACCCGGTCGGCGCGGAAGAAGCCGGCGGTGCTGGTCGGCGGGTCCATCCGGTTGGGGCAGCCGCCATAGGTGAAGCTGCCGGTGTCGATGATGTTCAGCTGGTTGCCCTGCTGGCCGCGGATCACCACATCCAGCCCATGGCCGCCCATCCGGCTGGCGGTGACGCCGGGCACGGTGGCCAGCAGCGCGCCGCCGTCGAGCGCGGGGGGCACGTTCAGCCCCATCGGGCTGAATTCATAGC
The DNA here is from genome assembly GCA_050177915.1 of Pseudodonghicola sp. Classification (GTDB taxonomy): domain Bacteria; phylum Pseudomonadota; class Alphaproteobacteria; order Rhodobacterales; family Rhodobacteraceae; genus Pseudodonghicola. Next base: position 925 of record JBFXGQ010000321.1, read on the forward strand.
TGGAGGGGGTCGGCACGCTCATCGGCCCGCGGATCAGAATCGGGTCGAGCGGATAGGCGCCGGTGGCGGTGGCGATTGCGGTGGTTTCGGTATCCGCCTCGGGCTGGGCCTGTGCCAGCGCGAGCCCGGAAATGGAGCACAGCAGTGCGGCGGTCGCGCCAAGGCGCACCGTGAGAATACGGGTCATGTCGTTTGTCCCTCAGACGTTGTTCTTGAGCCCTCGGGCCGCGCCGCATGGGTTCGGGCGGCGTGGTCCGGGAAATGTGACGGTTCTGTCGGTGGCGTCAGGCGGTCTGGGGTGGGGCGCGGATCTGCTTGACCCGGGCTGCGGGGCGCGGGTGCGCCTCGGTCTCGGCGGCCAGCGCGTAGCGGATGCGGTGATAGAGCGCCGGCCGCGCGATCCGGTGCGGCGCCTCCAGCGCGGCGGGCAGGCCGACGACGCAGAAGGGGCATTTGCTGGTGATCTCGGTCTGCGGACCGTCCTCGACGGTGCCGTCAGAGAGGTTCAGCGTGACGGTATGCAGCCCCTCGGGGCCGCAGATCACCACCTGAATGGTCTCGCCGTCGGCGCCTTGTAGTGTGACCGGATAGAAGGTCTGCGAGACCTGGAGGCCCAGCAACAGAATGACCAAGCCCGCGATGGCGCGGCGCAGTCGGTCGACATATCTGCTGGTTCCGGTCATGGGATGGCTATGTGGCCGAAGCCCGGGACGCAGGCAATCGGAATCGTGCGGTGGCGATGCGCGGCCCGGTGACGCGGCCCGGCGGGGCCGCCGTCAGTGCACACCGAAGCCGGGGTGAAAGGCGACCTCGCCCTGCGGCGCGTCGGCGTCGGTCAGGCGCAGCGCCATGAAATTCTCGGCCGGCGCGCTGGAAAAGCGCAGCCCCGGCAGCGGGCCGAAGCCGAAGCGGCGGTAATAGGCGGGATTGCCGACCAGCACGCAGCCGCCGGCGCCGATCTGCCGCAGCCGCGCCAGCCCGGCGCGGATCAGCGCGCTGCCGATGCCGCGGCCTTGCCGGTCGGGCCGGACCGAGACCGGCCCCAGCCCGTACCAGCCGACATCCGCCCCGCCGATGGTGACGGGCGAGAAGGCGACATGGCCGATGACCGTGCCTTCCTCCACCGCCACCAGCGACAGCGTCAGCGCGCCGGTCTGCCGCAACGTGGTGATGATCGCCGCCTCGGTGCCGCTGCTGTAGGCCATCGGCGCGAAGGCCGCGGTGGTGATCTGCCCGATGATCTCGTGATCCTGCGGGCCTTCGTCTCGGATATCCATGTCGGGTCCTTCTGCGGTCTTCGGCGACCGAGCATAGGCCAGCCGGCGGCAAGACGCGAGGCGGTCAGCCCGCCGCGGGACCGAGGGCCTGGGCAGCGGGCAGGCTGGCGATCAGCCAGAACAGCAGCAGCGCCGCGGCGGAGATCGCCAGACAATAGACCACGCCCCGCCGGGTGGCGGGGGAGGGCGGCGCCAGGTCGTGACAGCGTGCCCGGGGCAGGCTCCGGTCGGCCTGCGGCCAGGATCGCGGGGCGGGGCGGACGAATGTGACAAGGGACATGGCGGACCGGACTCGATATGTTTTTTCAAACATATCGAGTCCGGCGCATTTCTCAACTCGAAATCGGCGCGGTGGCGAGGGCGCGGCGGGTTGCTGGCGTCAGGCGTCGCCCAACCGTCCGGGGCTGTCGCTGCGCCGCATGATCCGGCTGCCGGTCTGGATGGTGATCACGTCGCCCGGGAACATCCCGCGCGCCCGGTCATAGACTGCCTCGGCCAGGGCGAAATCGCTGCATTGGGCAAGCTCCCGAAGGAACTTGCCGGCGGCGGTGTTGCGCACCACGCGATAGGGATGGGCGGGGCCGGCCATGGTCGTCACCTTCGTCTGCCGTTTCCGGTCCGTCTGTCAGCCGTTCAGGCCGCGAGCCAGCCTTCCAGCTTGGTCTTGTCCGGCAGCCCGCCGGCATGGACCAGCTTGCCGTCGATGCTGATGCCCGGGGTGGACATCACGCCGGCCTTCACGATGGCGGCCATGTCGGTGACCTTTTCCACGCTCACCTCGATCCCCAGCTTGGCGGCGGCGTCGCGCACCATGGCCTCGGTGGTTTCGCAGCGTTTGCAGCCGGGGCCGTAGACTTTGACGTCTTTCATTTGCGTGTCCTCAGAACAGGGCGTTGAACAGAAAGCCGACGGCGAGGATGCCGCAAGCGACGGTGGCGATGAAGACCGCGATCAGCCGCAGTTTCAGCACCTGCCGCAGGATGATCATCTCGGGCAGGCTCAGCGCGATGACCGACATCATGAAGGCCAGCACGGTGCCAAGGGCGGCGCCCTTGCCCAGCAGCGCCTCGACGATCGGGATGACGCCGGCGGCATTGGTGTACATCGGGATGCCCATCAGCACCGCGGCCGGCACCGACCACCAGGCCTCAGCTCCCATGATGCGGACCATCAGATCCTCGGGCACATAGCCGTGGATCAGGGCGCCCATGCCGATGCCGAGGATGATCCACAGCCAGACCTTGGCGAAGATCTCGCGCACCGCCTCGATGCCCTGGCGATAGCGGTCGGGCAGGCTGAGTCCCTCGTCCTCGGGCGCCATGGCGTCGCCGGCGTGGATGTCGCGCACCCAGTCCTGCAGCCAGCCCTCCAGATGCAGCCGGCCGATCACCCAGCCGGCGACAATGGCGATCGCCAGGCCGAAGCCCAGATAGACCATCGCCACCGGCCAGCCGACCAGACCGATCAGCAGCACCAGCGCCACCTCGTTCACCATCGGCGCCGCGATCAGGAAGGAGAAGGTCACCCCCAGCGGGATGCCGGCCGAGACGAAGCCGATGAACAGCGGCACCGCCGAGCAGGAGCAGAAGGGCGTCAGCACCCCAAGCCCCGCCGCCATCGCATTGGCCAGCCCCTCGCGCCGGCCTGACAGCAGCGCGCGGGTTTTCTCCGGGCTGAAGAAGCTGCGCACCACCCCCATGGCGAAGACGATCAGCGTCAGCAGCATCATCACCTTGGGCACGTCGTAGAAGAAGAAGGCCAGCGCCGATCCGGCGTGGCTGTCGCGCGCCACCGGCAGCAGCGACACGATCCATTCCGACAGCGCCGGCAGCTGGCGGTAGACCGCCCACCAGGCCAGGGCGGCCACCAGGACGCCGGCAGTCCAGATCCAGGCCGGGCGATGGCCCTGCGGGGCCTCCTGCGACAGGGTGCTCATGCCGCGTTCCTTTCCGCTATGTCTACGAGATCCAGCGCCGCCAGCAGCAGCCGGTGGGTCTCAGGTGCGAGGTCGGGGTTGATCCGGTAGCGCACCCATTGCGCGTCGCGCCGGTCGACCACCAGCCCGGCGTCCTTGAGCACGCGCATATGGCGCGAGACCCGGCTTTGGGTGGCGTCGAGCCGCGCGATCAGCTCGCAGGCGCAATGCTCGCCCCGGTCCCAGAGGATCCGCAGCGCGGCGAGCCGCGTGGGCTCTGCCAGGGCCGAGAGAATTTTCACCACCATATCCTACTCCGTCCAACTGCCGTTCCCGCTCATGCGCATATGCGCATATCCGTGACAAAAGGCAGGCCGGCAGAATGTCGCACCGTCAGAAAACCGGCCGCCGGGCGCTGCCGTCAAGATGTCAATATTTCGGCGTCTGGCCTCATTCCTCCACAACTTATTGCCGTTATCCCCAAAATAACGGTTGCCAGATGTTCCGGGGCGGCGCACCATATCTAGTAGAGGCGGGGGGAACTGCCCCGGTCTCTTGAGCAGGCACCTAGCGCTGGGGCGCTATCGGCCCCACGCCGCTAAAGATCAAAGAGGTGGCACCATGGCCCTGTCCGAGTACATGCTGGAAGATGACATTCACCCGATCGACATTGTCGAGCATCTGGCCGAGTTTCATGACTGGGATTTCGACCGGATCGGCGATGACCAGATCGCGATGGCCGTCGAAGGGCAGTGGCGCACCTATTCCATCACTCTGGCCTGGTCCGGCTATGACGAGACCCTGCGCCTGATCTGCACCTTCGAGATGGAGCCGCCCGAGGACCAGGTTGTCCGGCTCTATGAATTGCTCAACCAGATGAACGACCAGTGCTGGGCCGGCGCCTTCACCTATTGGGCCGAGCAAAAGCTGATGGTCTACCGCTACGGGCTGGTTCTGTCCGGCGGTCAGGTCGCCAGCGCCGAGCAGATCGACACCATGATCAACGCGGCGGTGTCGAGCGCGGAACGCTACTATCCGGCGATCCAGCTGCTGGTCTGGGGCGGGCGCACTCCGCGTCAGGCGATGCAGGCCGCCATTGCAGAGGCCTACGGCCGCGCGTAAACCTTGGCCCCGAACCGGAACGAACGGAAGGGGCCATCATGGATATGTCACGGATCGCCGATCAGGGGCTGGTGCTTCTGGGCTGCGGCAAGATGGGCTCCGCCCTGCTGGCCGGCTGGCTGGAGGGCGGGCTTCCCGCCGCCTCGGTCTGGGTGGTGGACCCGCATCCCTCGGACTGGCTCAAGGCCCAGGGCGTCCATATCAACGCGCCGCTGCCCGAGCGTCCGGCGCTGGTGCTGGTGGCGGTCAAGCCGCAGATGATGCGCGAGGCGCTGCCGGCGCTGAAGGCTCTGGGCGGCGGCGGCACGCTGTTCGTCTCGGTGGCTGCCGGCACCCCGATCGCCGCCTATGAGGAGATGCTGGGCGACGGCACCCCGATCGTGCGGGCGATGCCCAACACGCCCGCCGCGGTGGGACGCGGCATCACCGCGCTGATCGGCAACGCCTGCGCCAGCGCCGCCGAGCTGGATGTGGCCGAGGGGCTTCTGTCCGCCGTCGGCCAGACCGTCCGGCTGGAGCATG
>JBFXGQ010000322.1:0-5759 GCA_050177915.1 Pseudodonghicola sp.
GAAGCCCTTGAAGGAATTGTCCTTGGTCTTCATCCGGGTGTCGGCGAAATACATCGCGCTGGTAAAGGTGATGACGCTGATCGCCACCCAGCCGGTCCAGCCGTCCATCAGCCCGGACTTGAACAGCGCGAAGGCCGGGATGAACACATAGGTCAGATAGTCGATGATCAGGTCGAGCAGCACGCCGTCGAAATCCGGCGCATAGGTCTTGACGTGATAGCGTCGCGCCAGCGGCCCGTCGATGCCGTCGATCAGGAAGGCCACCACCAGCCAGAGGAACATCAGGCTCCATTTCTGGTCGACCGCCGCCAGCATCGCCAGCATGGCGACCACGGCGCCGGTGGCGGTGAACAGATGGACGGAAAGCGCGCGCAATTGGGGTGTCATGCAACCGTCATGCCGCAATTCCGCGGAAATCGCAAATGCTTGCGCGCGTGGCGCCGGTGGCACGGCGCAGGAGCCTCCGGCGGGAGTATTTGAAGCGAGAAGAAGGGCGGGGGCCGGCTTCTTCTCGCTTCAAATACTCAATCTCCGCCGGTCGGGGCCGGCGGTCCGGGCGTCGGAGAGACTCAGGCCCTGGGGTGGGTGCGGTCGTAGACTTCCATCAGCCGGGCGGTATCGACCGCGGTATAGGCCTGGGTGGTCGACAGCGAGGCATGGCCCAGCAGTTCCTGGATGCTGCGCAGATCGCCGCCCGCCTCCAGCAGATGGGTGGCGAAGCTGTGGCGCAGCGCATGCGGCGTGGCGGTGCCCGGCAGGCCCAGCTGCATCCGCACCTGCGCCATCGCGCCCTGGATCGAGCGCGGATTGAGCGCGCCACCGCGCACGCCGCGAAAGAGCGGCGCGGCGGCCTCCCTGGGATGCGGGCAGAGGCGCAGATAGGCGTTGACCGCATCGCGGGCGGCGGGCAGCACCGGCACCACGCGCTCCTTGCCGCCCTTGCCGAGGATGCGCAGCGATTTGCCCAGCGGTGCCGCGGCGCCGGTCAGCCCCAGCGCCTCGGAGATCCGCAGTCCGCAGCCGTAGAGCAGGGTGATCACCGCCACGTCGCGCGCCGCCACCCAGGGGGTCTGCGATTGCAGCTCCATGGTGTCGATCACCGCGCGGGCGGCCTGCTGGTCCAGCGGGCGCGGCAGCTTCTTCTGGAACTTGGGCGCCCGGGCGGCCAGCACGGCGGTGGGATCGAAGCCCTCGCGCTCGGCCAGCCAGCGGTAGAAGCTTTTGACCGCCGAGAGCTTGCGCGCCAGCGAGCGGGCGGCGATGCCGGTGCCGCGCGCCTGCGCCATCCAGGCGCGCATCTCGGCGGTAGTGACGCCGCTGAGCGCGCCGAGCCCCTGCGGCCCGCCACGATGGCCGGCCATGAAGGCGAGGAAGCCGGCCACATCGGCGCGGTAGGCGGTCAGCGTGTTGTCGGCGGCATCGGCCAGCGCGCCCTGCCGGTCCAGCCAGTGCTGCAGCGCGTCGCGGCAGGCGGGCGAGATCGCAAGGCTCGAGAACTCAGGGCTCATGACAGCCAGAGGCGCATCCTGCGTTCGAAAACGCCGGCGAAGAAGGCGAGCAGGTCGGTGCCGTGCTGCGGCGTAAACTGATGCGGATCCTCTGAGCCCATCACCAGCAGTCCGGGCAGCCGGCCGGTGCCGAAATCGAGCCTGAGGCAGGCCTCGGACCGAATCCAGTCGGCGCCGTTGCCATAGATCCGTTCGGAGCCGCGCTGCAGCTGGCGCAGGGTGACCTGGCGCGGGTGGCCGGTGCGGCCCTGGGCGATGAAGCGGTCGACGAAGCCGGGTTCGGCCACGGTCAGCACGCTGTCGAGCCGGCTGATCGCGGGGTCTTCCTCGGCGCTCTGGGTCGATTCCAGCACCAGGCGGATGGCGTCGATGCGCAGGATCTCGGCCACTTCGCCGCCGAGATCGCGCAGGAAGACCTCGAACTCCAGCGGGTCGAGCAGGCGCAGGATGGCGCGGTGGATGAGGTTGGTGCCGGCGAGGTTCTCGTAGGCCGCGGCGATGACGCTGCGGTGGGTGTCCTCCAGCCGGTCGAGCCGCGCCTCGAGCCGGTCCATGGCGATGCCGCGCAGGTCGATGATATTGCCGCCCATGGAGCGTTCGTTGGCGTCGATCAGCGCATGCATCAGATCGCGGTCCTCGAGGATCGCGTCAGGGCGGGCGATGATCGCCGCGCGCAGGGTATCGTCCAGTTTCGGGCTGCTGCTCATGTCGGCCTCTTTTGGTCTTGGGCGCTTTATAACATGGGTTTCGCCGATTGCCCGCGAAAATTGCGCGGTGGCGCCGCGGCAGGGGTGGGCAAGGGCCGGAGAAGCGGCGGGCCGGGGGCGCGACGGCCTCCGGCCCGCCGGTCGCTTACAGGATCTTCTGGCCGGTCTTGGCCCAGTCGGCCATGAAGGTCGCCAGCCCCTTGTCGGTCAGCGGATGGCTCGCCATCGCCTTGATCACGGCGGGCGGCGCGGTGATCACGTCGGCGCCGATGCGGGCGGCCTCGGTGATGTGGTTCACCGTGCGGATCGAGGCGGCGAGGATCTGGGTCTCGAAGCCGTAGTTGTCGTAGATGGTGCGGATGTCCTCGATCAGCTGCATGCCGTCGAGGTTGATGTCGTCCAGTCGGCCGATGAAGGGGGAGATGAAGGTCGCCCCCGCCTTGGCCGCCAGGATCGCCTGGTTGGCCGAGAAGCACAGGGTGACATTGACCATGTGACCCTCGCCCGAGAGCACCTTGCAGGCCTTCAGCCCGTCCCAGGTCAGCGGCACCTTGACGGCGATGTTCTCGGCGATCGCGGCCAGCCTGCGGCCCTCGGCGATCATCGCATCGGCCTCGGTTGCGACCACTTCGGCCGAGACCGGGCCGTCGATTAGATCGCAGATCGCCTTGGTGACCTCGAGGATGTCGCGCCCCGCCTTCATGATCAGCGAGGGGTTGGTGGTGACGCCATCGACCATGCCCAGCTCGTGCAGCTCGGCAATGGCGTCGAACTCGGCGGTGTCGACGAAGAATTTCATGCGGGCATCCTTTGATGGGTTGGCCTTGGTTCGGCTTGGCTTTACCCCATAGGGCCTAAGGCGGGAAGCCCCCGCAACAGAGGATCGGTGGCTGGACGAGGCATGACGGCAGGGCGGGACAACGGCGGGCCGGGGATGTTCGACGAAGGCGAGCTGGTGGCGGTGCAGACCACCCAGCCGCTGGACCGGACGCTGGATTACCGTGCGCCGGAGGGCGGCTGCGTCTTGGGCGATTTCGTCGAGGTGCCGCTGGGGCCGCGCCGGGTGCCGGGCGTGGTCTGGGGGCCGGGACTGGGCGATTTCGACCGCTCGAAGATCCGTTCGGTCATCCGGGTGCTGGACGTGGCACCGATGCGCGACGAGATGCGCGCCTTTCTGACCCGCGCCGCCGATTACACGCTGACGCCGATGCCGGCGATGCTGCGGCTGGCGATGCGGGCGCCGGGGCTGGGCGATCCGCCGTCGATGCGCAAGATCTACCGCAGGGGCGGCGCCGCGCCGGAGCGGATGACCGATGCGCGGCGGCGGGTGCTGGAGGTGCTGGAGGAGTACGGCGGGCTGGCCTTCACCCTGGCGGAGCTGTCCGAGATGGCCGGGGTGACCACCTCGGTGGTCAAGGGGCTGGTGAAGCAGGGCGCCGTGCGCGAGGAGGACAGTCCGCGCGACCTGCCGTTCCCGGCGATGGACCCGGCGCTGCCGGGCAAGCCGCTGACACCGGACCAGGCGGCGGCGGCCGAGGTGCTGCGCGACCATATCCGCTCGGGCCGCTACGGCACCACGCTGCTGAAGGGGGTGACCGGCTCGGGCAAGACCGAGGTCTATATGGAGGCGGTGGCCGAATGTCTGGCGCAGGGGCGGCAGGCGCTGGTGCTGCTGCCCGAGATCGCGCTGACCGCCGGCTTCCTCACTCGGGTGGAGGCGCGGTTCGGGGCCAAGCCCGCCGAATGGCACTCCGGCGTGACGATGACCGAACGGCGGCGGATCTGGCGCATGGTCGGGCAGGGCGGCGCCCAGGTGGTGGTCGGCGCCCGCTCGGCCCTGTTTCTGCCGTTCCGCGAGCTGGGGCTGATCATCGTCGATGAGGAGCACGACAGCTCCTACAAGCAGGAGGACGGGGTTCTCTATAACGCGCGCGACATGGCGGTGCTGCGCGCCGCCGGCGCCGGGGCCCGGGTGGTGCTGGCCAGCGCCACGCCCTCGCTCGAGACCTGGGCCAATGCCGAGGCCGGCAAATACGACCGGCTGGATCTTGCCGCCCGCTTCGGTGCCGCGGTGCTGCCGGAGATGCGGGCGATCGACATGCGCGCCGAAAAGCTGCAGCCGGGCACCTGGATCTCGCCCAGCCTGCGGGGGGCGGTGCGGGCGCGGCTGGAGCGGGGCGAGCAATCGCTGCTGTTTCTCAACCGCCGCGGCTATGCGCCGGTGACGATCTGCCGGGCCTGCGGCCATCAGATCGCCTGCGACCATTGCGACGCGCGGATGGTGGAGCACCGGTTCCTCAAGCGGCTGGTCTGTCACCAGTGCGGCGAGACCAAGCCGATGCCGACCGCCTGCCCCTCCTGCGGGGTGGAGGGCAAGCTGGCGCCGGTGGGCCCGGGGATCGAGCGGCTGGCCGAGGAGACCGCGGCCGCCTTCCCCGAGGCGCGGATCGCGGTGCTGAGTTCGGATCTCTTCGGCTCGGCCCGGGCGCTGAAGGAGAAGATCGAGGAGATCGCGGCGGGTGGCGCCGATATCGTCATCGGCACCCAGCTGGTGGCCAAGGGGCACAATTTTCCGCTGCTGACGCTGGTGGGGGTGATCGACGCCGATCTGGGGCTGCAGGGCTCCGACCTGCGCGCGGCGGAGCGGACCTTTCAGCTGATGCGGCAGGTGGCGGGACGCGCCGGCCGGGCCGAGCTGCCGGGGCTGGCGCTGTTGCAGACCTTCCAGCCCGAGCATCCGGTGATCCGGGCGATCCTCTCGGGCGACGAGGAGGGGTTCTGGCGCGCCGAGGCGGCCGAGCGGCAGGCCGCCGGGGTGCCGCCTTATGGCCGGATGGCGGGGATCGTGCTGTCGGGGCCGGAGCTGCAGCCGGTGTTCGACCTGGGCAACAGGCTGGCCCGCAACGATGCGCCGCTGCGCGCCATCGGCGCCCAGGTCTTCGGCCCGGCCCCGGCGCCGATCGCCCGGGTGCGTGGCCGCCACCGGGTGCGGCTGCTGGTCAAGGCCGCCAAGGGCGCGCCGTTGCAGGAGGCGCTGAGCCGCTGGCTGGCGCCGGTGCGGCTGAAGGGCGATCTGCGGTTGAGCGTCGACATCGACCCGCAGAGCTTTCTCTAGGGGCGGGAGCCTCCGGCGGGGATATTGGGGGCCAGAAAAAGGCCGGGTGTCAGGCGGTGACCGTGCCGGGCTTCTGGTCGACCAGGAAATCGGTGACCATGGCGCCGATCCACATGCAGAACAGTGCCGCCCAGGCGGTGCCGGCGAAGATCGAGCCGCCGGTGACCCCGGCGCCGATGGCGCAGCCGCCGGCCAGCATGCCGCCGAAGCCCATCAGCGCGGCGCCGATCATCGCCTTGCGCATGGTGACCGGGCCGTCGAAGGCCTGGATCTTCATCTCGCCGGCCAGACCGGCGGCGATCATCGCGCCGATGAAGACGCCGGGCACCAGGCCGACGTCGAATTCCAGCACCGCGTTACGGTCGAGGAAGAACATCAGCGTATGCGCCGAGGGGCCGGTGAAGGTGGCGCTTTCGACCTGGGTGGGCT
>JBFXGQ010000323.1:0-5751 GCA_050177915.1 Pseudodonghicola sp.
ACGCGGTGGAGGAGCTGCCTTTCAACGCCGGCTACAGGACGCCGCTGCGGTTCAAGATCGACGACGGCGCCCGCACCGACATCGGCGACGACCGCGCCTATCGCTTCGGCGAGGGGGGCGAGTGGAACGAGATCCTGTTCGGCACCGATGGCGACGACATCGTCTTCGGCAATTCCGGGGTGAATTTCATCTGGCTCGGCGCCGGCGCCGACACGCTGATCTACAAGGCGGCCGATCCGAATTCCCTCAACGGCAGCGGCGGCGGCGCCTGCACCGACATCGTGCTGGATTTCGACGCCGCGCGGGATGTGATGGATTTCACCGAGCTGAAGGGGCTGGGCCTGGCCGATCTGACCCTGGGCAGCACCGCGCGCGGGGACGCCACCATCGCCTGGGACTCCGGCACCTGGGAGATTTCCGACATCTATATCGAGCTGCGCGGCCTCCGTGCGGCCGATCTGAGCGAGGCGAATTTCGTCTTCGGCTGAGACCGCAGGATCTGGCGGCGCGCGATCTGTCCCCAAACAGAGCCAGGGCCATTTGCCCGCCCGCGCCGTCCGGACAGACCCGGCCATTTCGCCGGGCAAGAGGCGGCGCCGCATGTTCCCGGCGCCGCCTCGCATCCCCGATCGGGGCGGTTACAGGTAATCCGACCGCTGCAACCCGTATTTCGCCATCTTCTCGTTCAGCGTCCGGCGCGGCAGGCAAAGCTCCTCCATCACCGAGGCGATCGAGCCCTTGTGGCGGCGCATGGTATTGTCGATCAGCATCCTCTCGAAGGCCTCGACATATTCCTTCAGCGGCTTGCCCTCGGTGGTCATCACCGGCTGCATGTCCTCGTGATCCGACATCAGCAGCGAGGCGATGGTGCCCGAGCCGCGCCGCGCCTGCAGCACCGCCCGTTCGGCCACGTTGATCAGCTGGCGCACGTTGCCCGGCCAGGGCGCCTGCAGCAGCTGGGCGGCCTCCTGCGCGCTGACCTTGGGGGCGTCGCAGCCGTATTCCTCGGAAAACTGCTCGGTCAGCCGGGTGAACAGCGTCAGGATATCCTCGCCCCGCTGCCTGAGCGGCGGCACGGTGATGCGCAGCGCCGCCAGCCGGTAGAACAGATCCGGGCGCAGCACGTCCTCGCAGGTCTTACCGGCCTCCTGGATGTTCGAGATGGCGATGATCCGGGTTTCCGCCGGGGTGCCCTGTTCGTTGATCGCGCTCAGCAGGCGCGCCTGCAGCGCATCGCTCAGCGCCTCGATATCCTCCAGCACCAGGGTGCCGCCGCGGGCCTCCTCGATGGCGGGCAGCTGCGCGTCCTCGGGCATCATCGGGCCGAACAGGCGCTTGGACAGCGCGTCCTCCTCCAGCGCGGCGCAGGAGATCAGGACGAATTTCTTGCCCGCCCGGCTGCCGGCGGCATGCAGCGCATGCGCCACCAGCGTCTTGCCGGTGCCGGTCTCACCCTCGATCAGCACATGGCCGTCGGCCTGAGAGAGGTCGAGGATATCCTCCTTCAGCCGCTCCATCACCGGGCTGGAGCCGATCAGCTTCTTCATCAGCTGGGTGCCGTCGCTCAGCTCGCGGCGCAGCGCCCGGTTGTCCAGCGTCAGCCGGCGGGCATTGGCGGCGCGCTTGGCCAGTTCCGACATCCGGTCGGGGTTGAACGGCTTTTCCAGAAAGTCGAAGGCGCCGACGCGCATCGCCTCGACCGCCATCGGCACGTCGCCATGGCCGGTGATCATGATCACCGGCAGGGTGCTGTCCGAGCCCATCAGCTTCTTGAGAAACTGCATCCCGTCCATGCCCGGCATCTTGATGTCCGAGATCACGATGCCCGGATAATCCGGCCCCAGCACCTTGAGCGCATCCTCGGCGCGGGCGAAGGTCTCGGTGTCATAGCCCGACAGCGCCAGCCACTGGCTGATCGACTGCCGCATATCCTGTTCATCGTCCACGATGGCAATTTTCATGGCCTGTGCCATTGCCTCAGTCCTTTCTTATTCCGCCGCTTCGATGCCTTCATCCAGGATCGGCAGCTGCATTTCGAACACCGCGCCCCCTCTCTGGCCGTTGCGCGCCGTCAGGCGCCCGCCCAGATCGTTGACGATCCCCGACGAGATGGCGAGCCCCAGCCCCACCCCGTCGCCCGGTTGCTTGGTGGTATAGAACGGCTCGAACAGCGCGTCGAAATCCTCGATCCCCGACCCGTTGTCACGCACGGTCAGCGTCGCGGTCTCTCCGGCGGCCAGAATGATCTCGACCTCCGGGTCACTCACCGATTTGGTTGCGTCGAGCGCGTTGCGCAAGAGGTTGATCATGACCTGCTCGATCCGCATCCGGTCGCCCATCACCAGAACCGGCCGGTCCGGCAGGATCTTGGTGATGCGCACATGGCGCTGGCGCAGCTGCGGTTCCATCATCGCCAGCGACGACATCAGCGCGTCGCCCAGGTTGACCGGCGACAGCGTCTCGCTGCCCTTGCGGGCATAGGATTTCAGCTGCCGGGTGATCGCCCCCATCCGCTCCAGCAGGTCGTCGATGCGGCCGAAACTGGCCAGCGCCTCCTCCGGCCGGTTGCGGCGCAGCAGCAGGCGGGCGCCGGCCAGATAGGTCTTCATCGCCGCCAGCGGCTGGTTCAGCTCGTGGCTGACGGCGGCCGACATCTCGCCCAGGGCGGCGAGTTTCGAGCTCTGCGCCAGGGTCTGTTCGGCCACGGCGAGGTTCTCCTGCACCCGCTCGCGCTCGGCGATTTCCCGCTGGAGCCTTGCGTTCAGCGCGCGAAGTTCCGCCGACTCGCGCTGGAACAGCGCCATCCGCAGCGCCGTCTTGCGGCTGAGGAAATAGAAGGCCAGCGCCAGCAGAATCGCGAATCCCATGATCTCCAGCGCCAGCACCGCGTTCACCTTCTCGCGGATCGAGGCGTAGGTGGTGAACGAGGTCATGCGCCAGCCGCGGAACGGGATGCGGGTCTCCATCCGCATCACCGCCTCGCCCTGCAGATAGGCGTCGACCGGCAACGCGGTCCAGTCGGTGGTCACCCGGATCGCCCGCTGGATCGCGCCCTGCGGCGTCTGCCGCTGCAGCGCCTCGTCCTCGCTCAGCCCGCGCCAGCGCGGCTCGGTCGCCAGCACGATGGTGCCGGTGCTGTCGGTGACCAGCACCGCGTCGGAAATCCCCGCCCAGGCGCGTTCGAACTTGGCCAGGTCGACCTCGACCACGATCACGCCCAGGATGCCCGAATTGTCGGTCATCCGCCGCGAATAGGTGAAGGCATAGCCGCCGGCCTCGCGCGGGATCAGCGAGAACACCGTGGCATTGGCGCGGATCGCCTCGACGAAATAGGCCTCCTGCCGGCGCTGCTGGCCCAGCCGGTTGCGGTCGGTGGCGGCCACCACCCGGCCGTCCTGATCCAGCAGCAGCAGCGAGGCGGCGCCGATCTCCTCGACGAAGGAGATCAGCCGCTGGGTCGACAGGGAATAATCCTTGGACTGCAGCGCCGCGATCAGCGTCGGATCGCGCGACAACAGCTGCGGCACGATGGCGTTGCGGCGCAGCTCGCTCAGCAGGTTACCGCTGTAGAGCGCCAGCCGCAGCTCGGCGCGATAGCGGGTGGCCTCGGTGAAGCGGTCGGTCAGGAACCGGTTGGTGATCCAGATCGTCGCCACCGCCGCCGCCAGCAGCACGATCAGCGCCGCGCGCACCCGCCAGCTGATGGCGGAGGCACGGGGCCAGATGGTGGGCAATTTGTTCGGCGCGCTCATGCGCCCAAAGCTACGCTCCCGCCGGCGCAGGCTCAAGTCACGCCGGGATCAGCGCCCCGGCCAATGCGCGGAAGAGCGCCGCCCCGTCGGTGCCGCCATGGCCGGCATCCGCCGCCCGTTCGGGGTGCGGCATCATGCCCAGCACCCGGCGGTTGGCCGACAGGATGCCGGCGACATCGCCGACCGAGCCATTGGGGTTCTCGGTATAGGTGAAGGCGATGCGGTCCTCGTCGCGCAGCATCTTCAGCGTGTCCTCGTCGGCGTAGTAATTGCCGTCGTGGTGGGCGATCGGGATACTGATTACATCGCCGGCGTTATAGCCCTCGGTAAAGGCCGAATCCGAGGTCTCGACCTTCAGCGGCACCGTCCTGCAGATGAATTTCAGCCCGGCGTTGCGCAGCAGCGCCCCGGGCAGCACGCCGGTCTCGGTCAGCACCTGAAACCCGTTGCAGATCCCCAGCACATAGCCGCCGCGATCCGCATGCGCCTTGACCGCCGAAACGATGTGCGACTGCGCCGCGATGGCGCCGCAGCGCAGGTAATCGCCGAAGGAGAACCCGCCCGGCACGCCGACGATGTCGACCCCCTCGGGCAGATCGCTGTCCTTGTGCCAGACCATGGTCACATCGAAGCCGGCCTGCTCGAAAGCAACGGCAAGGTCTCGATCCGCGTTCGATCCGGGAAAGGTGATGACGGCTGCACGCATGGCTGGGGCTCCTTCAGCTCATGAAATCGGTGATGACGGCGACGCCCGGCGGCGCGGGACGGTCGAAGACGGCCAGCTCGTCGCTGGCCTTTGACAGGGAAATGGTACGGGTGACCAGCGGGCGCAAGTCCACCGACTGCGCCGACAGCAGGTCCAGCAATGCCGGATAGCGCCAGCTGGGCATGCCGCGGGTGCCATAGACCGCCAGCTGGCCGGAATAGACCCGGTCCATCGGCAGCGCCATGGTGGTATGGGCGCCGGCCGGCATGCCGACCTGCACCATGCGGCCCAGCTTGCGCAGGCAGCTCAGCGCGGTGACGGTGGTGTCCTCGATCCCCAGCGCCTCGACCGCGACATCGGCGCCGCCGCCGGTGATCTCGCGCACCGCCTGGGCGGCGTCGGTCGCCGCGGCGTTGACCACCGCATGGGCGCCCAGCTTGCTCGCATAGTCCAGCTTTTCCGGCACCACGTCGACCACCACCACCCGGGCGCCGAGCGCACGACCGAGGATCAGCGCCGACAGGCCGATGCCACCGCCGCCGATCACCGCCAGCCACTCGCCGCCCCTCAGCTGCGCCCGGCCGGTCAGCGCGTGCCAGGCGGTTGTCACCCGGCAACCCAGCGCGGCGGCGATCTCGGGCGCCATATCCGCGGGCAGCGCGGTCAGGTTGGCGTCGGCATGATCGACCTGCACATATTCGGCAAAGGCGCCGGGGCCGGTGAAGCCGGGAATGGATTGCGTCGCGCAGATGGTCTGATTGCCGGCGGCGCAATCCGGGCAACGACCGCAGGCCAGGATGAAGGGCGCGATCACCCGGTCGCCCACCCGCCAGCGCGTCACCTGCGCCCCGGTGGCGACCACCTCGACGCAATATTCATGGCCCGGCACATGCGGCAGCCGCACGTCCGGGTCGGCGCCGGTCCAGGCATGCCAGTCGGACCGGCAGACGCCGCAGGCCAGCACCCGCAGCACCACGCCGTCGGGCGCCGGCTCCGGGTCGGGCAGCGTCGAGATCTCCAGCGGCGCGCGCCACGCGGTCAGCTGCGCGGCCCTCATGCCGTCAGCCTCGCGTCCCGCGCGCGGATGCCGGCGTGCCGCATCTCAGCCCAGCTCGATCTCGTAGCGTTCGATGACGGTATTGGCGAGCAGCTTCTCGCACATCTCGACAACCTGCGCCTCGGTGGTGCCCTCGGCCAGCTCCAGGTCGATCACCTTGCCCTGCCGCACGCCTTCGACGCCGTCGAAGCCCATCGCGCCGAGCGCGTGGCGCACCGCCTCGCCCTGCGGATCGA